>JASFGN010000330.1:0-4634 GCA_050123735.1 Desulfobacterales bacterium
CCGCCAGCCCGATTTTTGCCCATAACCTGCAGGATTAACGACCCGGGATCGCTTGTGCCGGTCACCAGGGTTGCCGCCAGGCCCAGCGCATACATCCAGGATGAAATTAGAAAATAGCCCAGCCACGTATTCCAGAATGCCGGAGCCGTCCGCCGAGAAAAGCGCGCGTAATCAGCCGCCAGCGGCATCCACGAAATCGGCATGGCAATGACCAGATCCAGGCCGATCATAAAAGGCATGTCACCGGAATTGATTTTAAAAACATCGCTGCCAAACTCTCTGATGGATACGCCACTCATCAACACAATCACTACCAGCAAGCCGGCAACGGCCAGTTTTTGTAACAAACGCCAGATGGGTTTACCCGTCAATTGGGCCCAAATGAGGGTTCCCAGTCCGATCGTAATAATCCAGAAATGATTGGATGCCAGAATCCCACCCATGGGTTTGCCCAGCATAGCGCCGGCCCGGCCGCCAATGATCAGCATGATCGAGGCCCAACCGATGAGTTGGATGATGTTTAAAACCGCTGCCAGATTGGATCCACGGATGCCAAACGAGGACCGAACCGAAACCATCGACATAAGGCCGTGCTGTGATCCGATCATTCCCCCCAGGGCCATAAAAGTGTTGCCGATAAAATGACCCAGTAAAATGGCTAAAAAACCCAGCCAAAGTCCCATGGGTGCCAGAAAGCCGCCGGCCCAGATTTCCGCCAGCGATATCGCCACACCGGCCCACAGCAGAAAGTAGTCCAGACCGCTGAGGTTACGGTCTTGCAGACTGATCGGCTGTATATTCATAATGGCTTTCCTTTTTGCCAGGTGTTAAAGATTGTTTTGGTAATTTTCGCCTCGTGCTCAATTGACACTCCTCTAATACATATGTTCAGAAGTTCATATTTTTCTGTTCGGAACCTTTGAACCCTGAACCTGAAACCATTAAATAAAAAAGCCGCCCGGCATAGGGACGGCTTGATATGGAAATTTCCTACACCGGCATTATCCGGATCAGGTTCAACGGTCGGACTCATTCACTAAACAAAGAGTCCCTCTCAGCCCAGTCTCTCCGAGCTCCCGGAAATATTTATTCAACTCCTAATAATCGTCTATATAAATAGAATTCCCGAACGATCCTGTCAAGATATTTCAAGCGGGTATGTTTGTTTTCAGGGCCGACTATGCTATAACCTGGATCTTGCATGAAAATTAATGCGAAAATGTATTCTCTTTTAAAAAGGTGAACGCCATCTCATCGCATTCATTTTCACCCAAAGGGCGAGCCGGAGGCTTCCATCTGATGCGAATATATAATTTGGCAAGCTTGCTTGAACAATACGGTGATCAATTTTTCATTCTTGAATTTAATCATCTGTTTGTTGCGTCTTCCATCCGTGAGGAAGTCTGGCTCCTGCAGCGCAAAAATGATTTGGCTTTAATCGACCGTATCATACAGCAAGCCGCTGGATTTAATCTGCTGGAAGTCGATGCCGACAGGGATTTTGAAACGTATTCCGGCGGGCAAAAAGCAATCCTGGGCTGCCTTCTGACCCTTGAGCTGATTCGGGCCCGGGGAATCGAAGGCCTTAACGTATTGCTGAGCAATATATTGGATTCCATTAGCGATGATAACCGCGTTAAGCTCATGCAGCTATTTGAAAAAATTCACTCCAGTCATCATATCAGGCTCTTTGCACAAAAATCAAACCAGTTGCAGGAAATATTTTCAGAAAATGATCGTACCTAAAAATAGCTACAGACTGCAGGACCGAAATTTGAATTTTGAAGTTGCCGATGATTTCGATTTCAACAACAGCAGCACCTGCTATTATCTCAGGGGAGGCAACGGTTTCGGCAAGACATCATTTCTGGAGAAAATTGTCATCCCGGCCCTCAAGGTCGCGAACCGTCAATATCTATATATCGGTCAGGATATTCGGACGCAGCTATATACCCTCAGGGCACTTCTTTCGATGCAGGGGCATAAAATTTCTGATACCGATGAATATGAGCTGTTGAAAATATGGGTCCATCAGGGACAAACTGCGCGAACCTTCATCCTGGATGAATTTGATAAATACTTCCCGGATTACCATTTTATCTTCGATTGGAGCAGGTCTTTTATCCAGAACTACATCATCGTTACCCATCAGCACTTACAACCGGCCCGTACCGGTGCCGAGGGGCTGGAAGCAACCCACGTAATATTTGAATTGATCGGCTTCGACGGGCAGTTCAAGAACGTACGCGTAAGGAAAGAATCGTATGACAATGTTAAAGTTTAGTGTTGTTCTGGCGCTGATAGGCTTATTTTTCTGGCTGTTTGTTTTCGGCCCCTTTTATGCCAACCCGAGCATTCAACTGGCGGTTTTTCTATTCATCATGGGATGGCACCTCGTGCGCTTTTCGTTGCGAGAAACGATTTCTGTGCTGAAGTTTTGTTTGCCATTTGTGCTGAGTTTATTTGTTTTCGGCCTGATCTTTCATTTCATGCGCCTGTTCGGCCGGTCGGATTGGTTACAGGACACCCTGATTAAATGCCTGGTGTTTCCAAGCTCATTGGTTTTTTTAAAAGTCATGCTGGCGACGATAACATATCTTGATATCCTTAATTTGCCGATTTCAATGCAAAAGCGAATCGGCCTGATTACCATGAAATCCGCCTTTCAAAAAGGAGAAAGTATGATGCGGCGCTTCTCCTGGTATCTGGGCACCTATTCCGGCTTGCAATCCAGTGGCAGGATAAGGACTGTATTAAGGAAATACGCCTGTCTGATTATCGCGTTATATTTATATCTTTATGAAGAAATTGAGAACTCCAACCGTTTGCTGCAAAATCGATATCAGCATTTATACCGCTAATCAGCAGTTTATTTCGAAAAAGGATGGCGGTATACGTGTTGTCGCAAAAAGGCGTTCCGCAATCGGAACGTTTTTTTGGCAACCCTTATATATAAGGTCAACAGATGAAAAATATTAAAATCGCTTTTATCGCGCTAACCGTCGTGGTTGCCCTGATCACCCTTTTTGTCAGGATTCCGCTACCCAGCAGGGGCTATTTTAATCTAGGCGATGTTGCGGTTGTGTTCTCAGGCCTGGTACTGGGCAGTCTGACACAACGAAAAATTTTTTGGTGGGGTGCCGGCGCCGGTGGCATCGGATCCGCACTGGCGGATATCATCGGCGGTTTCGGCCTGTTTGCACCCATTACCCTGATTGCCAAAGGCGCCGAAGGTGGCTTGTGCGCCCTGGCGTCCGGCCGACGTCACTTTAGCCGCTGGATCTTGATCGTGGCAGGGGGCGCAGCAATGGTCGCCTGCTACTTTATTGCAGAGGCACTGATGCCGAACATCGGACTTCAGGGAGCTGTATCGGAAATTATTCCCAACCTTATTCAGGCCGGCGGTGGAATCGCCGGCGGCGTGCTGGCCTATACGGCCTATCAGAAGATCGTAAAAGACGACTGACTTTGCATGAAAATAGATAATCATCCTTTTTACCGAAAGGTATTTTGGTGTAAATTCAAAAGATGTGACATTTACTCTGATGAATTTTAATGTCAGTTTCTTATTAAATTTCATGCAAAAATTATAGAGTGGCTAATGGCAATTACCCTGGCACTGCTGTCTTCGCTGCTGATCAGCGGAACCACCATTATTATGAAAAAGGGCATCGAGCGGACAAATCCGACGACCGCTATGCTGGTGGTAACCCTGGTGGGAACGTTTATTTTGCTGGTAATTTCGCTGCCTCACATTCAATTCGACCATCTTAAATCAAAGGCATTTTACTTATTTATTCTGGCGGGTATATTATCTCCGGCTCTGGTGCGCTGGCTATATTTTATCAGCATCGATCGCATCGGGCCGTCGATGTCATCTTCCATCCTGTCAATCGGACCGGCGTTTACCGCCATTATTGCCGCCTTATTTCTAAAGGAGCGATTGACAGTCAGCATCAGTCTGGGAATCATCATGATCACTGGCGGAATCATTACTTTTGAAAGAGACATCCGGACGGATGGCAGCCTGACCGTGCGTCGTAAAAAGGATTTGATATTTGCCGTGCTGGCCGCATTTCTGGTGGGATTGGCAATTGTTATCCGCAAAATGGGCTTGAATCTTCTGAATGAGCCCCTGTTCGGGGTAACCGTTGGTTTTACCACATCGCTGGTATTTTACGTCATATTGTGTCTGGTATTCAAGCGCATGCGTGCACATATTTCTCTGAACCGCAATAATGCGCTCTTTCTGTGCGCGGTGGGGATATTCTTGACGGCCGGCTGGCTGACGCTGTTCTATGCGCTGTCGTACGGTGATGCGATCATTGTCGCACCGCTGGCCAGTCTGCATCCGGTGATGGTGCTGGCGTGGAGTTATTTGTTTTTCAAAGAGATGGAAAACATCACCTTAAAAACTGTATTCGGCGTTATCACCGTATTGAGCGGCGTGCTGCTGATTACATTGCGGTAAGCCATAGGGTTCGGAGGTTCCCTTTTTCGTTGAAACTGCGGAGGGCCGGCAGGGTTCAGAGGTTCACTACTTTTGCTGCTGGCTTCTCGCTGCTTGCTCCTGGCAAAAGATTGGAGCCAGTGACCAGCTGCCAGAAGCAATAAGCCAGGAGCCGGAAGCCTGG
>JASFGN010000331.1:0-4622 GCA_050123735.1 Desulfobacterales bacterium
CAGATACACAAAGGAGATTGGGAGTGAAACTGGTTCTGGATACCAATGCTTACTGCGATTATGCCGAGGGTTTGCCTTATACAGTTGACTTTATCGCTACCCGCAGCGAAGATATTTTTCTCCCTTCCATCGTTTTGGGTGAATTGGCTTACGGCTTTATGAAGGGAAGCCGTCAGCACTTCAATGAACGCAAACTTCAAGAAATTATCAAAAAACTAAAAATCGAAATCATCGACGTTAACCGCAACGTTTCCCGAAAATACGCCATCATTTATTTATCGCTGGTCAGAAAAGGAACCAAGATCCCGATTAATGATGTTTGGATCGCCGCCTGCTGTATGGAAGTTGGCGGAACCCTTTTAACCCGGGATCAACATTTTCAGCATGTTGAACAGATTGAAACAATGGTTTTACGTGCCTAAAGCCTCCGTTAAACCGATGGTTGTAAATCTTTCAACCTCCTAATTATTTCTCTAAAACTTCGTTTTAGCTATTTGGGTTTGTGCGCCCTTAAACTTATTCCCACGGTTTCAAACTCCAGCGCACTGGAGGGGTTGGGGACATCCGTAAAAATGTTGTGCTTTTGAACGATTTCTGCGCCTTCAAAACCGGCGGTGCTCATAGCGTTCAGAAGGTCTGCCTCCGGCAGACCGCCGGCAATTCAGCCGGTCCACAGGGAAATGTCGTCCAGGGCCTCCGGCGGTATCGCGCGGGCGACCAAAATGTCGCCGATAAACAGGCGCCCGCCGGGCTTGAGGACACGGGCCCACTCGCTCAGCGTTTTGACTTTGTCCGGTGTCAGATTAAGGACACCGTTGCTGATGACCACATCGGCAGATTCTGACGGTAGCGGTATATTTTCAGCAAACCCCTCCTTAAACACAACTTGCGCAGCGCCTGTTTTTTGAGCCCCATCGCGGGCCTTGTTCAGCATCTCAGCGGTCATATCGATGCCGATCACCCGGCCGTTCGGGCCCACCAGGGACGCTGCAATCAGGGAGTCAAAGCCCGAACCCGAGCCGACATCCACCACCGTTTCACCGGGGTTTATCGGCCCCAGCATAAAGGGGTTGCCCGTTCCGGCAAACGAGTCGATGTTGCCCTCCGGCAGACCGGCATAAAGAGCGGGATCATAGCCCAGACGGTCGGCTGCCGCGCGTCCGGTATGAAAATGATAGCCTTTATGCGGATCAAGGGCGACTTCGGCATATTCCTTCCTGACTTCCTCACGCAGATCGTCCGCCGATACTTTTGTTGTTGTATGTGCGGTACTCATTGTTTTCTCCTTTAAATATTTTACATCCACAACGTGCACTAAAGTTTAGACACCCGCCCGCTGAGCTCAAAGATGTCAAAGAATGGGTTTTGAAGTCCCGCGCTGGTGCGGGGCCTCGCGGACCCACCTGGATTCCGTTGGTTTGAAGGTGGTTCTTGAAACCGCGCAGCGAGCAGGTATAAATCATGAAAGATCGATCAGTCGGATCGTGTTAATCCGATCTATCCTAATATCTCTTTAAAATCTGCCGCCCGGCAGGAAACCCCCAATTGATTTACTTTCTCACAAAAGTCCTCCATCATCCGGTTCAATTCCGGCTGGTGCTCGTCATTGTAAAGCAAAAACATGGTGGCCATTTTGCGGTTGGCAGAAATATCGTCCTTAAATGTCGGCCTATGGTCTTCAGCAAGTAGCTGCAAATCCTTGATAATCTCAGAGACATTTTGATATCTTTGATCGAGATCCCGCGCACAGGCTTTCAGTATAAATTTTCTGAGTGCCGCAGGTATGTCCGGTGCAAGCTCTGCCGGGTCGGGAATATCCTGTTTCAAACGCAGGTCCATGACTTCCCAGGCATCCGCTTCGGCGAAAGGCCTTTGGCCTGTCACCATCTCATAAGCCGTCAGCCCCAGAGCAAAGATATCGGTTCTGGCATCAACGGGCAGGCAATCGATTTGCTCGGGGGCCATATAAAAGGGTGTTCCCGTAAAATGACTCTCTATGCCGCATGGAGAGGCCAAACCAAAATCAAGAATTTTAATTTTGTCATTCGGCAGAATGAACAGGTTGCCGGGTTTGATGTCCTGATGCACCACGTCACACGCATGCGCATATTGAAGACCGGCACAAATTTGCAGCAGATAATGAACAACGCGCTCAGGAGGCAACTTCAGCATGCGCTTCAGCAAAGTTCTTAATGACATGCCTTCAAGATGCTCCATAATGATGAAGAGCGTTTTGTAACGCTCTTCGATATCGTAGACATGCACGATATTCTCGTGGTTAAATTTGGCAATGGTGCGGGCCTCTTCTCTGAATTTTTTGATAAAATCAGTGTTTGTGGCCAGATCGTGTTTCATCATCTTAATGGCAACCGGCATGCGCAGCGCTTCATGCACACCCCGATAAACAATGCTGTAACCGCCGCTTCCGATAATATCGGTGATCAAGTACTTGGCGATCCTTCTTTCGGCCGTAATGGTCCGGGTTTCAAACCATTTGGTCACCAGATCCGTCAGAAAACTGCGTAAATCCGGAAAACTGTCAGATATGGCATCGAACTGCGCTTTTGTCAGACGCCAGAGCTGCATGTCGGTTTCGGCATCCACATGCGCGCTGCGCGGCTCACCGGTAATGATTGCCATCTCACCGACAATGTCTCCTGCCTGCAGCCGGGCTACCGGAACAAGCTGTCCGTTTCTTTCAACATTGATGACACAGGTGCCGTCTTGGATGATATAACAGTCATCACCGGGCTCTCCCTGGGTCATGAATCGTTGCCCCGCCTTAACGTGCTTAAACGTTAAACAATTGAGTATGGGACAAACTGAATCCCGCGATATGGATTTCAGCAAATCCGTTTTCCGGAAGAATTGATAATCCGATGCCAGCGGCATTTTTTTATCAAGGGAATCTCCAAATAAACCGCTGGTATCCTGAGTTTGCTGTAGTGCAGCACCCAATTTATACCTGGAGTCTTTTTCTTCGGCCGGTAAGGTCCATTTTGCCTCACCCACAAAAAGATCCCATCTTCTTTTTGCCCTGTTATAGGCGCTGAGATAAAAAACTGTGGCGGGCATAATTTTTCTTTCAGTCCGGATCGCTACACCTTCGTCGCTGCGATTCATCAGATCGACAAACAGCTTTTTGGGCGGCCGGGCCAGAACGGTGCCCGGCACGTAACCGGCTTCTTCCAGAAAGAGTATCCCGACTTCTGGTGGATCTAAAAAGGTTCTCGGGCTATGCCGACGGGATTGTTGTTGCCTGTCCATGATATTTTCCTTGCATCAATAAATTTACGCACCAGTCCTCAAAAAATTACAAATCAGAGAGGTCTGCCGATTTTAAATTAATACCCAGCTCTTTGGCCTGAGCCCGCAATCTTTCCATCAGGAGCTTGACGGCCGGCTGCTGGTTTTCCCTGTAAACCATAAACAGACTGGTCATATTCATTTTTCGGTCAGCCGGGTGATTGCTGGCAATACCCAGTTTATGGGCCATCTGTTGAAGGTCAACCAGAGCCTCGGCTGCACTTTGATAGCGGCGATCAGGATTTCGCTCACTGGCCTTCAGGATAAACTGCCGCAGTTCTTCAGGGATGCCGGGGACCCTATCGGCCGGGTCCGGTATGCCGCGATTGAGATGCAGGTCAATCAGCTTTTGGGCATCCGGTTCCGAAAAGGGCTTTTCACCTGCAAGCATTTCAAAGGCCGTGATACCCGTTGCATAAATATCGGTGCGCTGGTCCATGGGCTCGCTTTCGATTTGCTCCGGCGCCATGTAAGCCATCGTCCCGGGGGATGCAAAATCTTCCGTTCCGATTGGGCACGACAGGCCAAAATCGAGTATTTTGAGCCGATCGCTTTGCCGCACCAGGATGTTGGATGTGTTGATGTCACGATGGATGATGCCCTCTTTGTGGGCATACTGTAAGCCGGAGCACAGCTGAATAAGAAAACTGACGGCCAATTTGGGGGGTATGGATTTCAGCCGCCTTAACATGCTCGCCAGGGATTCGCCTTCGATCAACTCTTCAATAATGAATACGGTGCCAAAGCGTTCTTCAATATCGTATACCCTGAGGATATTATCGTGTTTCAAGCCGGCAATGGTTTTGGCTTCGTTTCGGAAGCCCTTGATAAAGTCCGGGTCCATCGCCAGATTGTGTCTGAGCATTTTGATGGCCACCGGCATGCTCAGATCGGTATTGATGCCCCTGTAAACAATGCTGTATGCGCCGCGGCCGATAATATCCGTCGCCGTGTATTTACCGATGACCCGATCGGCCGTCGGCCTTTTGGAATCGAACCGACTGGCAACAAGCTCTGTTAGAAATTCAAGCAGATTTGGATCTTCTTTGGAGATATTGTCGAATAAATCTTTGTCCAGAGCCCAGAGCTCCATGGCGGTTTCGGCCTCCACGTGCGCACTCTGGGGTTCTCCGGTCAGAAATGATCGAATACCGACGATATCACCTCTGCCAAGGTGGCCAACCGGGTGCAATTGCCCTTCTTTCTCAACGACAAGCAAACAGGCACCCCGCTGGATGATATAGGCTGTTTGCTGCACGTCTCCCTGGGTGATGAAGCGGTCGCCGGCCTCAATCCTTTTGCGCGTCATCCTGGAG
>JASFGN010000332.1:0-4619 GCA_050123735.1 Desulfobacterales bacterium
TTTCGTCGGAATGCCGGCTACGGTCGCAGCAGCCGGCGAAATCAAGACAGATTCCATTATTTCAGTTTTCCCCTTTTTTGCATCTTATGAAATCTCGGCTACTTATATGTGACAGGTGCGGATGACAGCGTTTAAACCAAAGGAGCATCCATATCACGATTCAGCCCCTCAAGCAAGATCAACACGGTTCAAAGGTCCAGCATTCAAGGGTTCAATGCTTCGGCCGCTGGCCCCTTGCTTCGACTCGGCTGCCTTCGACTTGAGCTCAGGCCGAAAGTAGCTCGTCGCAGGCCGGTTGCTGGCTAAGAGCCATTGACTTATTGATCGAGAGCCAGCTGCCAGCAGCCAGTGACCAGCAGCCGGATAAAGAGCCTTTAACCTTTGACCCGGAACCTTGAACCCATTACTACTTGCCCCCGAAGGCATCTTCGGAGATATCTATAACCGCCGTATTAGCGGCGAGAATCACATTCATTTTGCCGGTGCTCACCGGTAAAACCGAATGCGCGAAAAATTCGGCACTTTTGATCTGGCCCTCGTAAAAGGCCACGTCTTTTTTACGCGCGCCGTTTTCCAGGCTTTGCGCCGCCAGTGTGGCCCGCCATAACAGCAGCCAGGCAAAAACGACATCGCCGCACACTTCCATAAAGGTGTAGGCGTGGGCAAAGGCGCTCATGCGCGTTTCCATCGACAGCGCTGCCTGCCCGATGTGCAGCATCACTTCGCCCAGCTTGTTGACCGCAGCCTCGACCTTGGCGGCGGGGCCTTCGAGTTTTGAAATGGCTTTGGCAGCCGCCAGGGTCTGCTGGATTTCGCCCAACAGATCCATCACCGGCTTGCCTCCGTTCATACCGAGCTTGCGCGCCAGAAGATCCATGGATTGAATGCCATTGGTGCCTTCGTAGATCTGCGTAATCCGACAGTCACGCAATAGCTGTTCCATGGGATATTCTTTGATGTAACCGTAACCGCCGTAAACCTGAACCCCCAGACTGCAGACCTCAAAGGCTTTGTCGGTGACATATCCTTTGGCGATCGGAATCAGCAAATCAATCAACCCCTGGTATCTGGCTTTATCGGCTTCTTTGGCGCTGATTCGTGATTTATCCTCACAGTTTCCGATAAAATACAGCAGACTGCGCATGCCTTCGACATAGGCTTTCATGGTCAACAGCATGCGGCGGATATCGGGATGCTCGATGATGGGCACCGAGGGCGCATCGTCTTCCTGCGCTTTTAGAAGATGGCGACCCTGCACCCGCTCGCGTGCATAGTTGACGGCATACATGTAGGCCGAGCTGGCACAGGCCAGGCCCTGGAGTCCCACCAGCAGCCGGGCTTCATTCATCATCTGGAACATGGCCCGCATGCCTTTGTTTTCTTCACCCAGCAGAGTACCCCGACAGTTGCCTTTACTGCCCAGGGATAGCGAGGCGGTTGAATTTCCGTGAATGCCCATTTTTTCCTCGACGCCGGTGCAGACGACATCATTGGGCTCACCCAGGCTGCCGTCGTCATTCACCCGGATCTTTGGGACCAGAAAAAGGGAGATACCTTTGGTGCCGGCCGGCGCGCCTTCAATGCGGGCCAGCACCGGGTGAATGATGTTTTCCGCCAGATCATGTTCCCCCGAGGAAATAAAGATTTTGTTGCCGCTTATCGAGTAGGTGCCATCGTCGTTTTTGACCGCCGTGGCGGTCAGCGCGCCCACATCGGAACCGGCTTCGGGTTCGGTCAACAGCATCGTGCCGGTCCATTCCCCGGTAAACATCTTTTTCAGGTAGAGCTTTTTTTGCTCTGGCGTGCCGAACGTTTGAATCAGCCTGCCGGCTCCGTGGGTCAGTCCGGGATACATCATAAAGGCAAAATTGCCCCCGATAAAAAGGTCGTTGACAGCCAGCGATATGCTCACCGGCATACCCTGACCGCCCCATTCCGGATCATCGGAAAGGGCCAACCATTCGCCTTCTTTAAACAGTTCCCAGGCCTTGTGAAAGGACTCCGGAACCGTCACCCGTCCGTTATCAAAACGAGCGCCCTCGCGATCACCGTCGATATTGATCGGTAAAAGCTCCTTGACCGCCAGATGACGGGCTTCGGATACGATCAAATCAATGGTTTTTTTGTTAAATTCCGCATATTGCTCATGCTCGCTGAGGGTTTCCACCTGAAGCTGTTCATGCAGAACAAAATCAATGTCCCGACGATCTGCTATGGTTTGTGCCATTTTTTTTCTCCTTGTTTAAAATTCATTCACGGCCATTTGACGGGAGCCGATGGTATCTAATCGCTAACGCTGCCCCTTTGTTCGATTCCTTTGATAAACAGTTCGACCAGTGGATCGGCCATGGAAACAAGATCATATTCCTCTTCGGCATGCAGCCAGGTATTGATGACTTCGTCCACCGCACCGATTATAAAGCGTTTGACCAGACCGACATACAAATCTTTGCGAATCGCGCCTTCCTGTTGACCCTGTTCAATTATTTCAGAAATCAGATCCCGATACATTTTAGACATTTCTCGAATCTGCGCCTCGGCCAGGCGGCTGTTCTGATGGGTTTCAACCTGGTAGACCACCGCCCCGTCTTTATCGCGCTGAAATTCGGCCAGATGTCGGCGCACGAGGTTTCGCAGTTTATCAATGCTGGTCTCAGCCCCATCAACGGCTTCCCGGAAAGATTCAAAAACCTGTTTGGTCCGAAAACTAAAAAATTGGACCAGGATGTCGTCTTTATTCTTGAAGTACAGGTAGATGGTTCCGTCGGCCACGCCGGCTTGTTTGGCGATCTGGGCAACCGTTGACTGGTGAAATCCCTGTCTGGCAAAGACCTTGACTGCCGCTTCCAGAATCTGATGATATTTATTATTCTTTTCAACCCGGTTGCTAACTGCACCCACCTTCAGATCCTTTCAAAAATAATAATAATGAATGAATACTCATTCATTTTTATCAAAGGTCATGAGGCCTGTCAAGCCCAAATTCACAAAAAAATATAATCAAATTTTATATTAATTACAATATACTAAAGCATAAATCGAATAGGAAATCAGAGAGTATAATGATATCTTAAGGTCTAAATAAGGAATGAGTAGGCATTCAGAACGCGCTGTTTTTTTAGCTTATTTTTCGGGAACCGATTGCGTTTACAGGGGTGGGGTTGTAAGAGGCCGAAAAAGGGGATATCCGTATATTATCAGGCGATTCGACCAAATTCAACAGAAGACATTTTCAATCATATAAGAACAACTCGATTCCGACAGGATATCCCCTTTTCAATCAGGAAATGACAGATTCACCGGACTTCAGCTTAGCCCTGCGCCTTTTTTTCGAGCTCATCCAGTTTTTCAGGCTCGGAAACAGCGATATCCACAAGGGCCTTGGGGATCGAGCTCTGTTCGCACATAACTCTGATTTCTTTTTCCTGATCGCTGAATTCCATGATTTCGCGAATGGCTTCAATGTGATCGAGCATCTCATCGGGCGGGATTTCTTCCAGCGCAGGACCTTCAGCCTCGGCCTTTTTGCGTTCCGCGGCTTCCGCTTCCAGCCTTTGCTTTTCCTTTAGCTCCTCCTCCATTGCCTTTTTGACGGCATCAATTACACCCTGATCAACTTGGGCCATCTCGATGATCAATTCTTCGGAGACGTCATTGTTAAAAAGGTGCTTGACCTTTTCGTCATTGGACTTGCCCTCTACCGCCTTGAGCAGTTTTGCAACTCTGGCCCGCTCGGCGCGTTCCTTTTCCATCTGGGCATTTACCTGTTTCAGCTTTTCATCTGTGATATCCAACGCACGGGTGATCACGTCGGGCGCCACTTCCTCTTCTATGAGCAATCGGATGCCGTCATCGCCGGCCATGTCTTTGGCCTTGGCAATCAGCAGATCGAGTTTGGTCTGTTCGACAATCTTGATGATATCCGCCCTTCGCTCAGATTTCTTGAGATCCGGCCATGTCTGTCCGATGTCACCGATGAGCTTGTCTGCTGCCAGATAGGTATCAGCCACGTCCTCCAGGGTCAGCGCCTCGATCGCTGTGTTCAGATCCTGCATGAGGGGCCGGCCGACTGCGCTGGCTGCATTCATTGCCCATCGCAATTTGAGCATATTGCCCCCATGATGGGAAACATTGTAGCCGGCATTGTCCAATTCGCCCGCAAGCCGTTGTATCGATGCTTCCAGGTTTTCCCCGGAGAGGTCCGGCGAATCAAGCCCGAGAATATTCTCTTCGATTGACAACCACAGAGGCTTTTTTTTCTTTTCGTCGCTTGTCGTCATTCTCAAATCTCCTTTTTGAAATATTTATCGATGATAAAAGTACAGATCGAATCCCTCCATAACCGTATCTTTGATTCCCTCTGGGAAAAAATGAATCGGAACCTGCTAAGCCGAGCAAAAAACTATAAAGAAGCACTCGAAATGAGTCAAGCAAAAAGAAACCACACCTGAAATGGAGCGGTCAGCCGACAGGCGCTCGCAGCATTATGCAGCTGACGGCGTCACCCTGGATAAGCGATTTTATTTTTTCCGGCTGCGACAACTCCGGAGGCAGGCGGCCGCTTGAGCAAATTCATTGTTTTATAGCGGTTGTCAAAAAAACGTTCCGTTTGCGGAGGG
>JASFGN010000333.1:0-4611 GCA_050123735.1 Desulfobacterales bacterium
GCTGGCGGCCACTCGATACCTTTAGCAGTGGTTGGATCTCTTCCATTTGCGTGCCCCCTGTGTATCCTGCTGATTCAATCAATTTGCTAAAAGTTGAATATGGTTAACCAAAATTGGCGTTCCGCTCTTTTGGAATTTGAAGATCTTTCTGATGCAAAGAAAACATAAGGTTTAGCGGATGGAAACGTTCAGCCGAATGCCGAGACGCGTTCGCTTGATATACATGTTTGTTATGGTCAGTTTTTTGGTCATTTTTACCTGCCGAAATGATTCGATAAACGAAAACCCGCCCAGAGTGATGAAGGGTGTTCTTGATTTGAATAACTGGGATTTGAAGGAAAATGGTCCGATTGATCTCAACGGCGAGTGGGAATTTTACTGGAACGAGCACCTGACCCCTAACGACTTTTCTGAATCCAATTCACCGGCGAAAACAGATTTTTTTAATGTGCCGGGCAGTTGGAATGGGTATTTAATAGAGGGCAAACCGCTCTCAGGAGACGGGTATGCCACCTATCGAATAAAAGTTCTGATGAACGACCCAAAAGGAAGGTTGGCTTTCAATCTGCTGAATATCGGTACCGCATACACAGCTTATGTTAATGGAGAAAAGATAAGCTTCGCGGGAATTGCCGGGAAGACCCTCGAAACAACAGTGCCTTCCTTTTCTCAGGAAGTATCGGATTTCATATCCAAGAAAGATACAATCGAAATCGTATTACAGATATCCAATTTCCATCACCGATTGGGGGGGCCGTGGGAAGTCATTCAGTTAGGCACAGAAAACCAGATAAGAAAAATCCGGGAAAGAAGCCTCGCTTTTGATCTCTTTTTGTGTGGCAGTATCTTAATCATCGGTCTCTATCATTTCTGTCTGTATTTTCTAAGAAAAGATGACAGATCCGTGCTTTATTTTGGCATTTTTTGTTTTTTAATCGTCTTGAGACTGCTCTCCACGGGTGACAGATATCTTCTACAGCTTTTTCCGTTTATAGACTGGGAGTTCACCTTTAAGATCGAGTATCTGAGTTTTTATCTTGCCGTACCCTTTTTTGGCCTGTTTCTGCATTCTCTATTTAAGCAGGAATTTTCGCTGTGGATGCTCCGGATCATTCAAGTTTTGGGGATATTATTTTCCTGTATCGTGCTTTTGACACCGGCCAGATTTTATTCCAACACTGTCCAGCTGTACCAAATTATTACGATCATCGGCTGTATTTATGGAATTTATGTCCTCGTTCTTTCTTCGGTTCGCAATAGAGAAGGAGCGTTTCTTTTTTTTCTTGGTTTTATCGTGCTCGTTTTCACGGTCGTGAACGATATACTGTACAGCCGAATGATAACTCAAACAGGTTATTTTATACCCCTGGGGCTTTTGATCTTCATTTTTTTTCAGTCTTTTCTACTTTCCCGTCGCTTTTCAATGGCATTTAACACAATTGATAAACAAAGTCAGGAATTGAAAGAGACAAATAAAGCTTACCGCCACGAAATCAACGTGCGCCAGCAGACGGAGAATGCACTGAATGAAGCCTACGGCATCATTAACAGAAGCCCGGCGGTTACGTTTCTCTGGAAAAACGCGGAGGGATGGCCGGTTGAATTTGTATCTGATAATGTGGCCGATTTATTTGGTTACAGTCCTGAAGAATTCACTTCGGGCAAAGTCTCTTACGCACAGACAGTCCATCCTGATGACCTTCAAAGAGTCGCGCAAGAGGTGGAAACGTTCAGTAGCGAGAATGATAGAACCGTTTTTGTACACGAGCCCTATCGAATTGTTGCAAAACAAGGAAACATAAAATGGCTTGATGATAGAACTTACATCAGAAGGGACACGAAAGGCGCCATTACCCATTACGAAGGCATTGTCATCGACATTACAGACAACGTGCTGGCTGCCGAGATATTGCGGAAGAATGAAGAAAAACTGGTGAGGTACAGGAAGATGGAATCCCTCGGGCTTCTTGCCGGTGGCGTCGCTCACGACTTGAATAACGTCTTGTCAGGCATTGTCAGTTATCCGGATTTACTATTGCTGAAATTGCCCGAGGAAAGCCCCATTAGAGAATCTATCGAGACCATAAAGGCGTCGGGCCGGAGGGCGGCTGCGATCGTCCAGGATTTGCTGACCGTTGCAAAAGGAGTGGCGACCCCAAAAGAGCCTTTAAATCTAAACAATCTCATCAGTGACTATTTAAATTCTCCCGAGTTCAAAAAGCTGAATCAGTCGCATCCTTTCGTAACGGTCAAAACCAACCTTGTTGAGGACCTGTTTAATATAAGCGGCTCTCATGTTCATATCCGAAAGGTGGTGATGAACCTGGTATCAAATGCCGCGGAATCGATCCAAGGTAACGGGGAAATTACCATATCGACTGTGAATCGCTATATCGATGCGCCCCAAAAGGGCTATGATGTTATCAACACAGGTGAGTACGCTGTTCTGGCGATATCAGACAATGGTCTGGGAATATCACCCGATGATCTTCAGCGGATATTTGAGCCCTTCTATACAAAAAAGATCATGGGCAGGAAGAGTGGCACGGGTCTGGGTCTGGCGGTCGTCTGGAACGTCATGCAAGACCACAAAGGGTATATCGATGTAACCAGTGGCGCGAATGGCACGACGTTTGAATTGTTCTTCCCGATTACCAGAGAAGAAATATCGAGCAAAGAGCTGTCCATACCGTTCAAAGATTTGAAAGGAAACGGGGAAACCATATTGGTTGTTGACGATACGGAAAGTCAACGCGATATCGCCTGTAAAATGCTGGAAGTATTTGGTTATAAAGCCAAAGCTGTTTGCAGTGGTGAACTAGCGGTTGAATATTTAAAAGAAAACAGTGTGGATCTGATATTGCTGGATATGATTATGGATCCGGGCATCAATGGCCGTGAGACTTACGAGAGGATCATAAAGATTCATCCAAAGCAAAAGGCTATTATCGTCAGTGGATTTGCTGAAACAGATGATGTGAGGGAAACTCAAAAGTTGGGTGCAGGAAAATTTCTGAAAAAACCGTTAACAATAGAGGAAATAGGATTGGCTGTCAAAGAAGAAATTCAGAAATAGAAATTTAAAATCGTCATATCTTCTAATCGAGGAGGATCCCCATGCAAGCAGAAAAAGAAAAAGCCGGATTCATTTGCGTTAAGGACACCATCGACGGTGCCTACCCGTCGCTGGTGTTGGCCATCAATGCCGCCCGACAGGGTATGGAAAGCAAGATATTTTACTCCTTTATGGGACTTAATCTGGTAATGGAGGGCGGATTCGATCGGGCCAAATTCTTTCCACCCGGGGTGATGGGGGCCATCCCGGGGATGTCCTCATTGGCCACCGGAATGATGAAACGCAAAATCGAAAAAGCCAACATCCCCAGTCTTGCAGACCTGCAGGAGATGGCCCAGATCGAAGGTGTCGAGTTGATCGCCTGCAAAATGACTGTTGACATGATGGAAATCAACGAAGACAAACTGATCGAAGGTGTTACTGTCTGGACGGCCGAAGATTTTTTAGTCTATGCCAAGGAATGCAAAATCTGTTTATTTACCTAAAAACTGAGTAATAATCTCAAGAAAATTGGTTTGTTACCTTAATTTGAAAAGCGACAGGTGAAAGATAGGTCATTGCTCTTGAACGCAGGACCAGGCGCAACTCGGGTGATTTAAAAAAAATAGAATAGCCGCTAGAAGTTCCACATCACCGGATCGTCATCCAGATAATCGGTCACACCGCGACCGATTTCATCGATCTCGGCCAGTTCTTGTTCCGATAGGGTCGCCGCACCGGCCACTGCATTGCCGGTGGCCTGATCGGCGTTGCGGGCCCCGGCAATGGCACAGGTACCTGGGTGTGAGATAACCCAGCCTAAAGCCAGTTGCCCCAGCGTGATGCCTTTTTGGCGTGCAATCGGTTCCAGCCGCGAGAGCGCTTGCTGCACACGGCCATACATTTCCGGTTGGAACAGCTTATTCTTGGCGCGCACATCTCCCTTCTCAAACGTGTGATCCGGACCGAATTTGCCCGTCAAAAACCCCTGAGCCATGGGGGAGTAGGCCAGAATCGTGATCTTGTTTTCAATACAGTACGGCATCAATTCTGTTTCCGCGTGACGCCAGAAAAGTGAATACGGCGGTTGGAGGCTGTCAATCTGTCCGTATGGTCGCGCTTCCTGCAGCTGGGAGCGTGAAAAGTTTGATACACCAATCGAGCGGATTTTCCCCTGCTCCTTGAGCGTATTCAAAGCCTCCATTGTTTCTGAAACGGGCACCGCGTCAAAGCCGAATGAATCCGACGGCCAGTGGATCTGATACAGGTCGATGTAATCGGTTTGCAGGTTTTTAAGCGAGCGGTCACAGGCTTGCAGCACCTGCTCATATTTGAGATGGTTGGCAAAGACCTTGGTGGCGTAAATGACCCTGTCGCGGACATCGGATAGCGCCGATGCCAGTACCTGCTCCGAATGTCCTTTGCCGTAGGCTTCGGCCGTATCGAAGGTGGTGATACCGGCTTCATAAGCGGCTCGAATCGCGGCGCTTGTCTGTTTATCATCGATACCCACCCACATTTCCTTACCGGCCTGCCACAGCCCCATGATAATCGAT
>JASFGN010000334.1:0-4603 GCA_050123735.1 Desulfobacterales bacterium
ACCCTGAACCGCCGAACCCTGGAATGAACGATGGCCCTCTGCACCCTATGTGAACGGAGCTCGCCGGACATTTCGCAGGTCCTGGGTCTCTGTTTGGCGTGCATTCGCCGGCGGCCGCGGGAGGCACTGCAAATTGCCGCACGGGTTCATCGCCAAAGCCGGCTGGAATTCGGCCTGCCGGCTGTGCCGCCGGATGAGGCCCAGGGTGTGACGTGCCGGGTTTGTGTAAACCGTTGCCGCATACCTGAAAATGAAACCGGATATTGCGGTTTGCGTCACAACCAAGACGGCCATCTGGTGGGGGCGACTTCTACCAGCGGCAAACTGTCCTGGTATCATGATTTCCTGCCGACCAATTGCGTGGCCGGCCGGGTTTGTGCGGGGGGCACCGGAAGCGGCTTTCCCCGATACGCCTATCGCCGGGGCCCTGAAAGCGGCTTCAAGAACCTGGCGGTTTTTTTCCAGGGTTGCTCGTTTAACTGTCTGTATTGCCAGAACTGGCATTTTCGCAACCAAACACTCGCAGCACCTTTTCATTCTGTGGAAGAATTGGTGGCGGACGTGGATGAGCAAACATCATGTATTTGTTATTTCGGGGGTGATCCCTCTCCGCAGATGCCGTTTTCCCTCAAAGCATCACAGCAGGCCCGGCAAAAAGCGACGGACCGGATTTTGCGAATCTGCTGGGAGACAAACGGTTCCCTCAACCCGGACCGGCTCGATCGGATGATGGAAGTCGCGATGGAATCCGGCGGCTGTGTAAAGTTCGATCTGAAAGCCTGGAATCCGGTGCTGCACCGGGTCCTCACCGGTGTCTCCAATCAGGCCCCGCTGGACAATTTTAGGCGCGCAACTGAAATAACTTCTCGACGACCCGTTCCGCCGCTGCTGGTTGCCAGCACGCTGCTGGTGCCGGGGTACATCGACCCGCAAGAGGTTGCCGCAATCGCTGAATTCATTGCCGGGCTCAACCCCGATATCCCTTACCACCTGCTGGCCTTCCACCCGCAATTCTTAATGTCCGATATGCCTGTGACCTCAAAGATGCTGGCGACGAACTGTCTTCAGGCCGCCCGGGATTGCGGACTGACCCGGGTGCGGCTGGGGAATGAGCATTTGCTCATATAAGGTCTTCGGTAATTTATGCTTTCGTTTTAATTATAAAGTTAACCAGTTTATTTTCGGCAGGAGTAATGGAGTACTGGAGTGGGGGAGTAATGGGTTGAATGACGATATGATTTTTTGAATTTACAATACGCCAATACTCCAGCACTCCAACACGCCAGGGTATTACTTAATGGATAGCAAGGTTCACTTGATAGATAGCTACAGAAAAAAAAGTGAATAGAAGTAACCACATTTTAATCACCGGAGTTCCGGGATCGGGTAAGACGACTCTTTTTCGACGGCTGGTTGATGAATTTCAGGATCTGAATCCGGTCGGTTTCTACACCGCTGAAATCCGGCAGGGCAAATCTCGCAAGGGTTTTCGCCTGTGCGGCCTGGATGGCCGCAGCGGAACACTGGCACACGTGGATTTGCGCACCGGTTATCGGGTGGGTAAATATGGCGTTGATGTCGACGGGTTTGAGGCCTTTTTGGAACGATTGCCGTTTTCAACCTTGCGAACCGGTCTGGTGATGATCGATGAAATCGGTAAGATGGAATGCTTATCCGATCGCTTCGCTGAAATCCTAAAGGCCGTTTTTGAATCCAACAGTCGCCTGGTTGCAACCATCGCCTTAAAGGGCGGCGGCCTTATCGCTCAATTGAAGTGCCGACCGGATGTGAGGCTGTTTGAGCTGACACGGGAAAATCAAGACGAGCTGTTCAATCGCCTGGTTCAAAAGTTCAACGTTTAAAGGTTCAGAGGTTAATCAAAAGGCCTAAAAAACCAGTTGTCAGTCGTTATGAGATAGAAGCCAAAAACCAGAACCTCTGTTTCCAGAACCTTTGAACCCTGAACCTTACTTAAGGCTGAACACCTGCTCGAACCAGTGCAAGGATTTGGTATCGGTGATCTTGAGCCTTTTGGCCACTGCCGGTGAAAATATGGCAAATGTTCCGGTGGCCCGGGTGCAGCATTCATCATCGGCGTTTAAGATTTTACCCTCCATTACGGCGTCGCGGCGGCCGATTTTCTCCAACACCCGGCCCTCAACTTTCAACGGGTTACCGACATACACCGGCTTGATGAAATCAACGGCTATCGATTTTGTCATGGGGATTTGCTTGAGTAAATGGATCGTGGCCCAGCTCATAATTTCGTCTAAGATCGTACTCAGGACACCACCGTGCACCAGGTTGTTCCAGCCACACAGGTGCCGGGGTACGGTAACATGAGAGGTCACGCTTGAATCGCCGGCCAAAAAGGACATCTGCAGGCCGGAAGGGTTGGTCGGGCTGCATCCGAAACAGTTATGATCACGATTGTTGGGTAGCGGTTTTAAGGAAGTGTGTTTTTGATCCATGCAGTGCGGCCTATTGGTAAATTTTTTCAAATAATTTTTCAGCCAGTACGGTATCCAATTTTCGCAGAATTTTATATTGATCCAGGGCGGCGGCCTTGTCTCCCTGCTGCAGATAGGCCTGCCCCATGGCAAAATGCGCAGGTGCAAAATCCGGATTAATTCGGATGGCCATTTTATAAGCCGACATCTCGTCTTTGACGCTGCCGAGTTGGCCGTATACAACACCCAGATTATAGAGGGCTTCAGGAAATTCGGGCTGGATGTCAAGGGCTTTTTGATAGGCCATAGCGGCCCGATCGAACTGGCCGGTTCTGGTATAGGCCACCCCGATATTATAGTAGGCATTTTGCGCCTGCGGATTGATGCGAACAACATTTTCAAATGCTTCGCGGCCTTCGTCGTAGCGGCCCATCTTGTTGTAAATGATTCCGAGTTGAAAATAGGCGGCTTCAAACTCCGGATTTAAGGCAACGACCTGCCTGTAGGACGCAACGGCCTCATCATAGCGACCGATTTTACTGTAGTAATTTCCCAGATGGAAATGAGATTCCGCGTTGCCCGGATTGGTTTGGACGGCCTGCTTGTATGCCGCAATGGCTTCTGTGTGAGAATTTTTGCCGGCATAACAGTAGCCGAGTCCGTACCAGGCGTTGGTGCTGCCGGGATCATTCTCGGTAGCCTGTTTAAAATATTGCAGGGCCTCCTGGTCCTGACCGTTTACCGAAAGGCTATAGCCTTTGCGGCACAGCTCGGCGGCCAGACGCGGCTTTTGATCGCTGATACTGAAGGTCCATTCTGACAGTGATTGCGCGCTGGCCTTGATTTTCAGGTCACGAATCGATTTGCCGGCTACGGCAAAATTTAGATTTTGGCCCCGTAAAAATTGAAAGCTGGCCACGCCGACAACTTTGCCTTTCATATTGACAACCGGGCTGCCGCTTGATCCGGGCGATATGGGGGCCGACATTTGAAAGAAAGTTCCCAGGCCCGGAATTTCGCGTACCGAGGAGATAATCCCGTCACTGACCGATTGCTCCAGACCCATTGGACTGCCCACGACAACCACCTGTTGGGCCACGGGGGGCACCTTATCGCTCACATACAACCAATGTACCCTTTCGGGGGGGATATCGACGCTGACCTTGATCAAATCGGTTTCCTGGCTCTCGGCCACAACCGTTCTGACACGGTAAGTGCTGCCGTCAGCAGTCCTGATTTCGGCGCTGAATTTTCCGACAAGCACATGATGATTCGTTATCAAATGACCATACTTGTTGACAAAGAACCCGGTGCCGATATTCGCGACGTTGTTGTTCACATCATAAGCCACAACCGTGGCCACTGCCGGCTGGATGGACTTTACAAGTTCAGTTAAATCTTCAGCTGCCATCGCGCCGCTTGAAGCTGCCATCGCCAGAATAATCGTAAAAAATCTGTGTAGCTTTAATTTCATTGGTGTTCCGCCTGTGGTACTAATGACACGGTTTTTATCTATCGGCAACAACAAACTTTGATATTATCGCACGACGGACTCAAAATCGACCATACAGCTTTTTCATAGCACAAAGTAAACAGTATAAAGCCCAGCAAGTGTCATTTCTGCAAATTTTGCCGGCCGGCTGATCGATTTCGCAGCGTTGGATTTGGATTCAAGGGCACATAAATAAGGTGGAAAGGGCATCTATATACCACATATAGTATTTTTTCTTGACATTTATCAATATGTTGTGATATTATAATTTCAGCATGTCAATGATTGTTGCTGGCCATTGGTAATAATCATTTGAGGGCAGGCAGGGGAAGGTTTATGTTTGACCTTGCCCAATATGGTCATAGTGAACGGCGACTGGGCATCGTAACCGATATTGATCTGAATTGAAGTTTTTTTGTTTCACTATGACTGTAATTAAAACACCCCCGGGTAGTGTGAGGGCTGCCTGGGGGTTTTTAATTGACTTCATAACCGCATTGTCGGTTGACTGATAATTGTCGGTTTAGTCCTCCCGCTTGTCAACAGATTTTCTCAATTCCTGCTGTGCTTCCACGCAGTCGCAATGCCCGCCGATCGCCTCGATATAATACATACAGCGATCGCGAACCGATGATTTACGCGCGTATATGCATCTTTTCTG
>JASFGN010000335.1:0-4588 GCA_050123735.1 Desulfobacterales bacterium
AAATCTATCATATTATGATTCATTGCGACAAGATTATTAGATTCCTTCATCAAATCATCATTTCTTCGGCATCATCCTTGCACCAGTACATGGCGCTTTTCACTGCCTGCAGCAGGCGTTTGATATCCGCCGGCCGGATGTCACCGATATTGCCGATGCGAAAGGTATCGGCCTCGGTCACTTTACCGGGATAAATGACAAACCCCTGCTGTTTCAGGTGCTGGTAAAATCGATCGAAAGACCAGTCTTTATGTTGCGGGCTGTAGAAGGCCGTAATGAAGGGTGACTGATTTTCGGACGGTAGCAGCGTTTTAAATCCCAGGGCCTGCATCCCCTGCACCAAAACCCGGTGATTCTCACAATAGCGTTCATAGCGTTTGGCAAATCCGCCTTCCGCCTCGAGCTCCTGCAGTGCCTGGGCGAAGGCCCGCACCGTATGGGTCGGCGAGGTAAAGCGCCACTTGCCCGCTTCTTTTTCCATGGTCTCCCATTGATCGAAAAGATCCAGGCTCAAAGAGCGGGCCCGCCCTCTGGTTTTTGCTAATTCAGCGTTGCGGGCGATGACAAATCCGAAACCCGGCACTCCCTGAATGCACTTGTTGGCGCTGCTGATCAAGTAATCGGCACCGATCTCATGGGCATCCAGCGGGATGCCGCCGAAGCTGCTCATGGCATCCACAATAAAAACCCTCGCATGCGCTTTGACAATTTGCCCGATGGTCTCCACGGGGTTGAGCATGCCGGTGGTGGTCTCGCAATGGACCACGGCGACATGGGAGATCGCCGCATTGACAGAAAGGCTCTGCACAAGTTGCGCCAGGTCCGGCACGGAGGTGTCACCGGAATCATGCACTGTGACATCGATACCGACGCGCTCGGCGATGAGTGCAATTCTGCGGCCATAAGCGCCGTTGGCCAGCACCAGCAGCGTGCCATCGGCCGGTACGGCTGTGGTGATCACGGACTCGACACAAAATGTGCCGCTTCCCTGCATCAGCACGCAGGTGTATCCGTCATGGCGCGTGGCCAGGTCGACCAGCTTGCGGCGCAACTCCTGGATTATCTGTTTGTAATCGTCATCCCAGGTGCACCAATCCCTGAGCATGGCCTGTTTGACGGTCAACGTTGTGCTCAAAGGACCCGGCGTTAAAAGGATGTATGGATTTGAGGGCGTTTTCATCTCAATCACTTGTCGATCTCATTGCTAAAGGTTTGGGTCGGGTCAAAGACATATTGGAAAAATCGCTAGATACCCCTTTCCACTACCGTCAACGCGCTTTCCAGAATATCCAGTGCGTCATCCAGCTCCTGCCGGGTGATCGTCAGCGGCGGCGAGAGCGGTATGAAACTGCCCTGGGAGGTTTTAAAGCTTAATCCTCTGTGCAGACAGGCATACATCAGCCGGTCGGCTTCGGCGACGGCGCGCTCTTTGCTGCCGCGGTCTTTGACCAGATCGATGCCCAGCACCAGACCCACGCCGCGAACGTCGCCGATCAGCGGATGATCGTTTTGCATATTCTGCAGGCGTTTCAGCGCGTAACCGCCCATTTCCGTTGCCCTCTGCGGTAAATTTTGGCTTTCGATAATGTCGATGGTTGCCAGCCCGGCGGCGGCGGCCACCGGATTTTTTTCATGGGTGTAATGCCCGATGCCTTTTTCGGGGGCGACATCCAGATCTGAGCGGGCAATCATAACGGCGAACGGAATCACGCCGCCACCAATGCCCTTTCCGATCGTTAGAATATCGGGGATGACGTCAAAGGTCTGACAGGCGAACATGCTGCCGGTGCGTCCCAGACATACGGCGGTTTCATCCAGTACCAGCAGGGTGCCGTGCCGGTCGCAGGCCTTGCGCACGGCCTGCCAGTAGCCCGGCGGCGGTGGATTAACGGCAGTATTGCGCACCGGCTCGGCAATGACCGCACCGACATCCCCTTCTTTTTCAAGAACATAATCGATATAGGCAGCGCATCGTAAATCGCAGCTCACACACTCGCCGCCTGGCTGCCAGATACAGCGGTAGGGCTCCGCCGGCGGCACATGTTGTGTGCCGGTCAGCAGAGGACCCACGTCCTGTCGAAACATGGTTTCACCGCTGATGGACATGGCATCCAGCGAGGCCCCGTGAAAAGCATCCCACATCGAGATGGTCTTAAAGCGACCGGTGGCCGCCCGCGCCAGTTTCATTGCCATACCCACGGCAGTTGATCCGCCGGGTGCAAATAATACCTTGCCCAGCGGCTCGGGTGCAATGGCTGCCAGTTTTTCGGCCAGCTCGATGGCGGCAATATTGGTATAGCGCCGGGTGCAGAAGGCCATTGTGTCCAGCTGATCTTTAATGGCGGCGATCACCCGGGGATGCGCAAATCCCACCTGGTGGGCACTGTTGCCGTGAAAGTCAAAATAGCGGCGCCCCTGCAAATCTTTGATGAAAGGGCCCTGACAGGATTTAAGCACGTTCATGCAGGGCGTCGAAAGGCTTTGATGCAGAAAAACTGCGGCATCCCGCTCCAGCCAGCGTTGACTGTCGGGATCGACGGCAGTCTCGATCCATTGTCGTCGATGAGGGGAAAGGTTGCTGTCGCCTTCGGAAAGATCGACCAACGGTTGTTTATGGGCATTGTAAACCGGCATAATGAACACGGCTCCTTGTTTAGGGTTTCTCTCCGCGGGCCAAACAAACGTTAATAAGTTCGATGACCGGCAGCACCTCCCAGATACCGGCCGCCACATAATGCGCACCGGCGTCCCGGTAGCGATCTGCAATCAGATCCGTTTTGGCTTTCAGTTCTTGTGCGCTCAGTTGAGAGGCTTCCTGCCCGGAGATACCCAGCTCGTTGCCGGATTGGGTCAGGCCGACGGTCCACATGCCCGCATTAAGCCCGGCTTCGACATCGCTGATGGTGTCGCCGATTTTCACAACCGCTTCCAGCGGATACACCTGCAGCCGGATGGCATTTAAAAAGCACATCCAGGGATAGGGACGCCCGGCCGGCACATCCGAGGCGCAGACAACGGCATCGGGAGTGTAACCCCGGTCCCGGGCGGCCGGCACCAGCGCTGCCATCATCGGTGCCGTGTAGCCGGTGGAAGAGCCGATTTTGACACCCTGCCGGCGAAGCGCATCCACAGTTTCGAGCAACCCCGGTATCAGGTCGGCATGCCGGGTAATGGTTTCCACCATCATCGGCTCGGTTTCGGCGTAGATGTGCTTGACATCGGTTTCATCCGGCGCTCGGCCGGTTTTTTGCTGCCACTGGGCAATCACGGACGGCAGGCTGCATATGTGGCGGATATGATCTTTTTTGGCAACGCCCATGAACTGGCGCACTTCCGCCATCGAAACCTCCACTTCGAATTTGGCAAAAACGTCCACAAATACCGCTGCCGGCCCGATGCTGCCGTAATCCACGGCTGTGCCGGCCCAGTCGAGAACCACCGCTTTGACCGGCCCGGTATAGGCTTGCTTGCGAATATATATCGACATTGACGATCTCCTATGCTGATTGAATCATTTATGGCAACACGGCGACCCGGATGGCCTTACCCGAAGCCGCCATTTGCAAAGCGGCATTGACTTCATTCAGCTCAAAACGATGGGTGACCAGCTTGTCAAAGGGAAATTGATCGTTGGTGGCTGCCAGAAAATCAATGCCCATCTGAAGGTGGTGCGTGTCGTAATTGTGCACCCCTGTGAGTGTTAACCTGCGCCATACCAGGTCGCAGGCATCATAGCTGAAGCGAGCCCCGGGAAAAGAATTGCCAATCTCAATCAAACGACCGCCGATTCGTAAACATTGCAGTCCGATCGGGACTAAGTCGGCGGATCCCGCCACTTCAAGCACGCAATCGACACCAAAACCGCCGGTAAGCTTGCGAATCGCCGTCACAAGTTCAGCCGCCGGCATGCCCCGGGTATTCAGAATGTCGGTAGCGCCGAAGGCCGTAATGAATTCCAGGCGATGGTCTAATACATCGGCCACAATAATTTTGTGGCAGCCATAATGCTTGGCCAGGACGGCCGCGTAGATTCCCAGCGCCCCGGCCCCCTGAATCAATACATTTTCCATTGGCTGAAGTGCAGCCGCTTCCCAGCCGGCCACCACAGTTGCCAGCGCACAGTTTGCCGGTGCCGCCTGTTCGTCGCTGACCGTGGCAGGCAGCTTGACCACGCAGGTGCCCGGGGTCAGGTAGCAGTATTCGGCAAAGCCGCCGACGAAATGCGGCGGTGCCTCGCAGCTGTCGTGCCCGTATTTTTTCAGATGGCGACATTTCATCGCCAGCCCTTTTTGGCGACAATAATAGCATTTGCCGCAACTGTCCATCAGGGTCCAGGTGATGCGATCGCCGATGGCCAGAGGTTGATCGGCCGAATCATGGGACACCGCATCACCCTTGGCAGCGATGGTCCCCACAATTTCGTGTCCCAGAATGATCGGCACGGCCGAATCGCGACGTCCGGTCCAGGTGTGCACGTCAGAGCCGCAGATGGTGCAGCAGGTTATTTTGACCAGAATGCAGTCTCGGGCAACCTCGGGCAGCGGATAGCGCATAAGGCTAAGGTTTTGGCGGGGGGCGTGCATCACGG
>JASFGN010000336.1:0-4584 GCA_050123735.1 Desulfobacterales bacterium
GGCTTTTGTGCCCCAATAATTCCTGCACGGCACGTAAATCTGCACCCGCATCCAGCATGTGAGTGGCAAAGGTATGCCGCAATGCATGCGGTGACACCGGTGTCAAAAGCCCCACGGCACTGACCAGTTGTTTTAAAATTCTGGCAATCGAGCGCGCGCTCAAACGCTTATTAAACCGATTTAAAAATAAAGGCCCGTCAGTTGGCGCTTGCGAACCGCTTTTCTTCTGCAGCCGTTGCCGATAAGCCTTTATGGCAGCTAAAGCTCTCTGGCCCATGGGTACCATTCGCTGCCGGTTGCCCTTGCCCAGCACCCGGATCACGGCTCCTTCAAAATCCACATCCGCCAAATTCATCTGAGTCAGCTCGGAAACGCGAATGCCACTGGAGTACAGGGTTTCAAAAATCGCACGATTCCTTAAATCCAGCAGCGTGTCGGCCCGGATCGAATCCAGCAGTCGAAACATTTCATCCACCGAGAGATAAACCGGAATGGTTTTATCCTGCTTGGGTGTCATGACATGCTGCGCCGGATTTTCGGAAATTCGCCCTTTCTTTTCCAGATACTTGAAAAAGGATCGAATGGCGGAAAGCTTGCGGGCAATGGTTGTTTTTTTATTTGAGCGGTGCAAAAAACCCAGATACCCTCTGATCATAATTCCGTCAATCTGCTCAAGAGCCACACGCAAAGGGCGTTCATGAGAAGGTTTGCGGGGCCGGAGGGAGTCGGCCGCAAATGCAAAAAAATCGTTAAGATCCTTGCGGTATGCACGGCAGGTATGGTCTGAATACCCTTTTTCGGTGACAAGGGACTCGATAAACGACTCGACCAGCGGATTTGCCGGATGGGATTGCATAAGGCGTTTCTTTTCTAAAGTGCAAGAAGTTTTTCTAACTCAAACCAGGAGCCCACTTCAAAAAAGGTGTGGGGCTCGCGATTCCAGGGCTGCTTAAATAGAATCGGTTGGATGCCGGCCGCCTCAAGCAGAAAACAGGTTTCGAGTCGATCGTCGACAAAATATTGAATTTGGCGCTGCTGCAAAATGCCGACTTTGGCCTCATGCGAACCCGTCGCAATGATCTCGATCCAGGCCGAATCCAGGTGCAGCGCTTGGCTGATCCAATCCTCCAGAGGTCCCGCGTAGGGGCGCGCGGTCACAAAGACAACGGGTCCAAATCGACTTCCCAGCTCAAACAAAACGGCAGGGGCCCCTGCAATCGGATTCAAAGGTGCATAGTAGTTCCCATCCAAAATACTGGTGACGACAGCATCGATGGTCTTTGGATCAATATCCAGACACTCTGCCAGATTATAACAGGTGATGTCCGCATAAGTGATGCTGTTGATGTCATGCTCTTGCCGGGCGATATCCAAAAAGAGCGTCATCGTATCGGCCACCACGCCATCTATGTCAAAAGCAACTGAAGCGGGATCGATTTTCATGTTGGACGTTATTCGTTGTTCGTTATTGGTTATTCCTTATGGGTTATAAAATTCGTTATTGGTTATTCGTATGATAACCTGGCATATTGGATTGTTGGCAAAAAGAAAGGCCGCCTGGAAGGTTTGTAAAGCACCAGAAGATCTCGACGTTGAAGGCATCCGTATTGCCAATAACGATTAACCAATAACAAATAACTGTCTCTTTAGGCGGCAACCTTACGGGTTTTCTTTTTCAGTCTGGAAATGCGCCGCCTGAAAATGGTGGCTTTTTTCTTATCCTTGGCCTCCAGCGCGGCCCGGCGCTCTGCTTTCAAGGCTTTAATTTGCAACTTCAATTCCCGCGCACTGCTACTCGCTTTTTTCACCGGTTCATCTTTGATGCCTTTGGCGGCTTTGATTTCGGTTATTAAGGCATCTTTTTTCATGGCATGCACACCGGTTATTCCCGGTATGTCTTTGGCGATTTCGCGCAGGTCTTTGACCGTCATCTTTTCCAGGGGCTTATCTTTAGCCGCTGATGGCTTCTCTGGCGACTTGGCGGACTTTTCCGCTGTGGTTTCACCCGTGTCTTCGGCAGGAGCACCATCGTCCCCGGCGCCTTCGGTGGTATTGTCTGCTTTTGCATTTGCCGCTTGCTGTTCTTCGCTGGTCTCTGCGGCCTTCCCGGATTTCTGAGTTGTTTCTTCAGAGTTCTCAGCCATTTGCTCATATCTCCTTATTTCGTTGTTTGAAAGCACAAGCGGAGGCTGTAAAGCCTCCGCCTATCGTCGACGCAGGTACAATCAATTTTGCCAATTGATGATAAAACTAAAATTTCCTGATATCAAAACAAGCCGATAAGTTCAATCATTTATTCTTTATCCATCTTCTCAAATAAGCGAGTGAAGGGCTTGAAAAGCTCGATGGGAATGGGAAAGATCATTGTCGAATTACTTTCGGTTGACATTTCATTCATGGTTTGCAGATACCGCAGTTGCAGGGCTGTGGGGTGTTTTTCGATAATTTCGGAGGCCTCTGCCAATTTGGTGGCCGCTTGATATTCACCCTCGGCATTAATCACCTTGGCGCGTCTTTCCCGCTCGGCCTCCGCCTGGCGGGCAATTGCCCGCTGCATTTCGCTGGGCAAATCGATGTGTTTCAGTTCAACCGTGGCCACTTTAATGCCCCATGGATCGGTATGGGTATCCAGAATTTCCTGCAGTTCGGTATTAATTTTTTCTCGTTCGGCCAGCAGGTCGTCCAGTTCAGACTGCCCGCAAACACTCCTCAAAGTGGTCTGCGCCAGCTGTGACATGGCATAGCTATAATTTTCAACTTCCACAATCGCCTTGATGGGATCGATCACCCTAAAATAGATGACGGCATTGACCTTAACCGAAACGTTGTCTCTGGTGATCACATCCTGTGGGTCCACATCCATGGCCACCAGACGCAGACTGACCTTGACCATTTTGTCAATCAGCGGAATCAAAATGATGAGCCCCGGCCCTTTGGCAGCGATGACGCGCCCCAGCCTGAATATCACGCCGCGCTCATATTCGTTCAAAATCCGCAACGCTGCCGATAGAAAAAAAATGACCAGAACAAGAATGGCAACTGGGGTAAAAAGACTCATGCTATCCTCCTTTTTTTGGCGGAAAGGTTAATGGGCGGCAACAGTGCCATGCCCGCGCTCCAACGGATGACAAACACAAATTGATCAGAATATTGATACAATCCGGCAACGCGTCGGCGTCCTATCCGCTGGAAGGTTCATCCACCAGTTCAACTTCCAGCATCAAGTTAACCACGTTGATCACCCGAACTTTCTGATTTACATCTATTTCTGCTTGTGCCCTGGCATGCCATAATTCTCCATGAACAAATACTTTGCCTTCGGGTGCCAGGGCTTTTTTGACAATGCCGATTTCACCGACAAGGCCTTTGGTGCCGGTCTTGGGTTTGGACATCTGGGCCCGAAATACCAGCCCGGCCACAAATACGAAAAAACCGGATATTAGGATAATGGTCGGCAACAAGACCTTCAGCGACAAACCCATATCCGGACCGGTGTTTTTAAACATCATCAACGAACCCAAAAGCAATGAGAGAACACCGGCCACGCTTAAAAGTCCGTAGCTGGCGATTTTCATCTCCATAATGAACAATATGATGGCCAGAGCGATAAGCAGCATACCGGCATAATTAACCGGCAGGGTCTGCAGTGCAAAAAATGCCAGGATCAGCGATATCCCGCCGATCACGCCGGGGAAAATCGCACCCGGATGGGACAGCTCAAAATAAAGTCCGGCCAATCCAATCATCAGCAAAATATAGGCAATATTGGGGTTGCTGATGGTCTTCAAAATATTGGTTCGCAGCGAGGGTTCAACGATGACTTTCTGGGCATTATCCAGTTTTAATTCGCCTTTGTCGGCAATCTTACGGCCATTCAGCTGGCGTATCAGATCATCGGTGTCTTCGGCGATCAAATCGATGATATTCTCTTTGAGGGCTTCGGTTTCGGTGACCGACACGCTCTCTCGAATGGCCTGTTCCACCCATTCTTGATTGCGCCCGCGCTTTTCGGCAACACTCTTGGCATGGGCCACCATATCATTGATCACCTTTTCCGACATTTTCCCGCTGATGTCCTTGCCCCCTGCTCCGACCGGATGGGCCGCACCGATATTCGTCCCGGGAGCCATCGCCGCCACATCTGCAGCCATCGTAATCATCACGCCGGCTGAAGCGGCCCGGGCACCGCGCGGTGCCACGAAAACCACAATCGGCACACTGCTGCCCAGGATGTCTTTGATGATCAACCGCATGGATTCGGCCAGACCACCGGGGGTATCTAACTCTATAATCAGGCAGGCCGCTTCTTCGTTTTCAGCCTGCTCGATGCTGTTGTTGATATATTCAGCAACCCCCGGGCTTATGGCATCATTGATGACGACAACATAAACGTCTCCCTCGGCAGCCCAGGCGCCACTCGCAAAAAGCAGCGCACATAAGGATAACAGGATGACGATCGTCGCTTTAGGCTTCATAGGGATATTCCTTCATGAGCATTTTCATATCTTCCCAAACCGCCCTTTTCTTTTCGGCATTGCGGAGTAAATAAGCCGGGTGGTAAGTTGGCAGCAGTCTGATCCCCCT
>JASFGN010000337.1:0-4572 GCA_050123735.1 Desulfobacterales bacterium
AAAATTGATGATGCGCTTGGCGATCAGCTGCAGCAAAAAAACATTCAACTTTTTGAAATATCCGGCCCCATTGAAGAAGCCGTCAAGCTTGTATTCAATCAAAAAGGAGGTGATAAGAGCGTACCGGAAAACCAAAATAATTCGACAATAACCGACTAAGGAGGTGGGTTATGAAAATGAAAAAAATTGTTGTGCTAGGATCTGTGCTATTTGCAGCGATATTGACGTTCACATTTATTTGCGGGAGCGGTACGTCTCAGGCAGCCGAAAAAGTTTACCGCATGAAAATACAATCCGCCTATCCGCGTGGCGATTACTCCATGGAACTGCTTAACGAATTTGCGGCGGCAGCGGACAAAAACAGCAAAGGCCGCATAAAAATCCAGGTGTTCGCAGCTCCCGAGATTGTACCGGTAGAGAATTTGTTTGAGGCGACCCAAAAAGGCACCCTTACCATGTTGCATGCAGTTGCCGCAATGTGGGGTGGGATTGTCCCTATCGGTGAAGTGGAGTTTGGCTTGCCCTATGCCTACAATTTGCCCGGTGAACCGGATGTTTATGAGTCCGGCAAGCAAATTCGCGACTTCTTCATGAAAACCGGGTTTGCGGATTTGCTGCGCCAGGAATATGCCAAGCAAGGTCTCTACTGGCTGGACGTGCATTCTTATGGTCCCATATTCACGATGTCCACCAAAAAGGTCACCACCTGCGCCGACATGCAGGGAATGAAATTCCGCGTGGAGGGTTCATGGTCGGATTATTATAACCTGCTGGGGGCCCGTGGCACCTACATCAGCGGTGAAGAAACCTACATGGGACTGAAGCTCGGCACCATCGATGCCTCTCAATGGGATGTCAGCGCCACTACCGGCCTCAAATGGCATGAGGTGGCTCCCTATCGCATCCTGGGCGGACAAAACGATGTCGTCGTTGGGCATATATTGATGAATCTGGATACCTGGAACGAATTGTCGGATGATCTTAAAAAAGCGCTGAGCGATGCGGCCGAACAGTATTTTCACGACCTCAACAAGTTCTATGAAGGCGAGCTGAAGAAAAACGAGGAACTGGTCAAAGCTGGCAAAGTCATCAACAGCCCGATCGATGCTGCCTGCGATAAAAAACATGAAGAAGCCGCTTATCAAATTTGGGATAAAATTGCCGAGAGAGATGCGGCCGCAGCCCAAGGCATCGAAATAATCAAGGCCTGGAGGAAAACGTTAAAATAATCCTTGATCAAAGAATGATGACAAAGTGCTGAATTAGAAAAACACTAAACAGGAGGGTGGAACTCCACCCTCCTGATAATTTTATAATTCGTACCCATAGCAGTAAGTAAAGGTTTTATGTTATGCCGAAAACAGCCAGGACTTTTTTTGACCGAGTCGATGCCGTCGCTGAGAAGGCAGGTAAAATCACCTGTTACCTGGTCTTTATCATCATGCTGATCACCACGGCGGACGTTGTTGCCAGATATGTGTTCAACCACCCTCTGGTCTGGGGCTGGCTTCTCAATCGACAGCTGTTCGGCGTTTTTATCCTCTTTGCAGGCGTTTACACTCTGTACAAAGGTGAACATATCCGAATAGAAATATTGTACGATCATTTCCCGCGAGGATTGAAAACGGTTGGCAGATGGGTCAGTTTGCTCGCCTTTATATCTTTTATGGGCGTACTGGTCTGGCAAGGCGCCTGGATGGGCTGGAACTCACTGATGATGAACGAGAAGGCCGCGGGAGCATTTCGAATTCCCTGGTACCCTTTCAAATTAATGATTCCCGCCGTCGCTTTTCTTTTCTTACTTGAAGGCATCGCCGCATTTCGCAGAGACGGTGACTAAACATCGCCTATTTGATTTTTCAATAATATTCGTAAGCCTTGGCACGGAAAAAGGTTCATATGAGTATTGAGCTGACAACGGTTTTATTGTTTGGCGGATTATTGATTCTCCTGGCCTTAGGTGTTCCGGTCGTTTTTGCGCTTGGCGGTATCAGCGTCCTCATAACTTTATTGATCGGTGGCCCAAACGACCTATTCATCGTTGCCACCACCACCTACCGGCAGATAACCGACCCGGGTCTGATCACCATTCCCCTGTTTCTGCTGATGGGAAACTTTTTGATCCACTCCGGAATTTCCGATCGCCTCTTTCGCGCCCTTAATCTATGGCTGTCCGGTATCAGAGGCGGACTCGCTATTGTATCGGTTGGTGTGTGCGTCGCCTTGGCCATGTGCGGTGGATTCGGCCCGGGCATTCTCACAATGGGACTCATTGCCGTGCCGGCCATGCTCAAACAGCGCTATAACAAATCCCTGGCCCTTGGCAGCGTGATGGCCGGCGGCGTTTTAGGCGAAATTATACCACCCAGCATTATCATGATTATTTTTGCCTATATTTCGCGCATATCCATCGGTAAGATATTCTTTGGCGGTGCTATCCCCGGTTTTATCACGGCCACTTTATATATCATTTATATTCTGGTCAGATGCTACCTAAAGCCTGAACTCGCACCCAAGATCGCGGGCGAAACTTCCTGGAAATCCCGTTGGGCTTCCATCAAAGACATTGTCCTTCCGTCTCTATTGGTCGTTTTGGTGCTGGGATCCATATTTTTAGGAATTGCCACACCGACTGAAGCCGCCGGAGTCGGCGCATTCGGCTCTTTTCTGGTCTGTGCCCTTTACGGGCGGGCCAACTGGAAAGTCATTTCGGATTCATGCATCGAGACCATGAAAATCAGCGGTCTGGCATTGTGGATTCTGGTGTCGGCCACGCTTTTCGGGGTGGTTTACACCAGTGCCGGCGCCCAGGGCATGGTCATGGACATTGTCCAAGCCGTGCCGCTAAATCGCTGGCTGATTCTGATCGCCATGCAAGTCATATTGTTGATTTTCGGCATGTTTATGGACGATTATGCCGTGTTGACCATCTGCGCACCCATTTTTATCCCCATCGCCGTTTATCTGGGCTTCGATCCCGTCTGGTTTGCCATCGTATTTATCCTCAACATGCAGGTGGCTTACTTGACGCCGCCGTTTGGATGGGCGCTGATTTTGATGAAAGGGGTGGCACCACCGGAGGTTCATACCAAAAACATCTGGCAGGCCGTGCCGCCATTTGTCGTCATTCAACTGATTGTCCTGATTATAACCATGCTATTCCCTCAGCTGGCACTGTGGCTGCCGGCAAAAATGCTTTAGCCCGCACGATCTCTTTTGCGGCTGTTGCAGAACGAGCACTTATAGCGATTGTCAAAAAAACGTTCCGTTTGCGGAAGGTTTTTTTGCTACAACCGCTTATGCCGCCATCCTTTTAATCGGAACGTATTTATGACAAGCGGTATAACACATACCCGAGTTGTAGTCTTCCTGGATATCGGAGCCTATCGCATAGGTTTTACTGCCCAAAATTTCAAACTGCATTCTATTCAAGCTTAAACGCCTCTATTATTTTTCCTCTTTCAATAAAGCTGGCGATGTCATCAATAGCATGTCTATAGACGGACATTGCTGAAGCCAGTTTATTGACGACCGGATCATCAGAACTCAACATCTAAGTGATCAAAAACTGATTTTTGCTTGATGCCCAGCTGGGCCGAAAGAATGCTGATGGCATTGATACAACTTTCAGAAAGTCGAAATGTGGCGTGTACCGATTGCCGCCCACTGAGATCGAAGGCGGATGGCTTGGATATGGTTATATCCATATCAACTTGATTTTCTTCTGTTTTTTTCATACACAAGCCCCTCCCCCCTGACAGCAATAACGTCTATTATTTAAATATAATCGACCTTTTTAGTAATGCGATATTTTTTTTTATGCGCATCTTGACAACAAGCAATTTATTTTTATCGTATATCATAAAGCTAAATTATGTAATGTAGATCCATCAAGTCAAATGCTTCTGGATCGCCAATCATTAAATTCAAGGAGGTGCTAAGATGATTTACCGTAGATTTTTTAATGTGCCCACCTGGAGGTTTAGGAGCCCGTGGGAAGAGCTACACCAAATGAGACAGCAGCTTGAACAGATGTTCGATAGTTCGCCGGATCAGCGCGTGAGTGCCGGCGTGTATCCGTTGATAAATTTAACTGAGGACAAAGACAACTTTTATATTCGTGCCGAGTTGCCGGGTGTAAAAGCTGATGAGCTTGACATTCAGGTCACCGGCAACAGCCTGTCCATCTCCGGTGAAAGGAAGATCGCTGCGGAGGAAGAAGGTGCCCGATATCACAGAAGGGAGCGCGAAGCGGGTACATTTTCCAGAATGGTCGGGCTTTCCGGCGAAGTCGATACGGATAAGGTGGAAGCTAAACTTAAAGATGGTATTTTAAGAATTGTGGTTTCAAAAGCAGAGATCGCAAAACCCAAACAAATTAACGTAAGGTAGCGCTAAAGCATTCTCAAGAAGGAGGGATTTAGCAATGGCTGATATTCAGAGTAAAGAGCTTAAAGTTCGAGGAAAGCAAGAAGTGACCAGTCCTGCCGAGCAAACCAAGCCGGGGTTGGTTTTCACTCCTGCGGTTGACATATTTGAGACGGAAAAAGAAATTACCCTGCTTGCCGATAT
>JASFGN010000338.1:0-4566 GCA_050123735.1 Desulfobacterales bacterium
CTATAAGACAGGGGCACGCAGTGCCCCGATCGTTGCGGGTGAAACCGGGTGCAAAGCACCCGGTTTGGAAAACCCGATCAAATCGCCGGCATGAGAACCAAAAATTCCGACCCCTTTCTGATCTTTTTGGTAAACCATTTAATTTCAAATGGATATAGCATTAGCATGCTTTTTGCTTATCTTATTCAGGAGATAAAACGCATCAAAGATAAATTTTAATTATCTTTCAGGAGATTCATTAATGCTGGTTAAAAACTATATGAGCAAAGCGCTTGTTGTTGTTAAACCACACGCCTCCGTAATCAAGGCGCAGATTCTGCTCAAAGAGAAAATCATGGAAAAGGCGTTCCTTCTGTACCTGGTTGACCACCGCGAAAATATCAGAGAAATATTTGCTGATAACGGATCTATTGCATCAGAACAAATCGTTCATTTGCGTCAATCGTCGCCGCTGAAGACAGCCTGAGCGGGGGCGTATTCGCCATTGACTGGAACAGAATATAGAACTTCCGGTTCTGATTGAAATGAAAATCAGAACTCAATTTTCTGATTTTCAAACATTGGAGTTTAAACATGGGTATTTATTTAAGATGGTTTTCTCTCGTCTCTGTTTTGATTTTGACCGTAACCCTGCTGCGGACTCCGGGCCTGGCCGACGACAAGGCCCGGGATCGAAGTACGTTGAAAGGGATTCAAACGGTGGTGGTAATCGTTCATGCGGTCGTGCCGGAGTGGCAGGCTGAACTGGCAAAAGTGGGGATGTCGGAAAGCGCCCTGCAATCCGCCATTGAAAATCAGCTGCAAAAAGCCGGCATCCAGGTCACACCTGTAGAGGCCTCGAGTCGATCCGAATTTGAGGGCATTTTGAACGTCAGATTGAGTTTTGCAGATCCGGAACCCGTTAAAAAACAATTTCCGGCGCTGGATCAAAAGGAAGACCTCATTGAAAAAGTCGATCTGAAGAAACCCTATGTGTATGCCGTCCGGCTTAACCTCCGCCAGCTGGTTTCTTTGAGGCGGGATCCGTCTGCTGAGGCTTTTTCCATTACCTGGCAAACCGAATCGGTGGGAATACGGCGATTGACGCTCATTCAGGAACGTATCAAAAGCCTGGTTGAGGTTTTTATCGAGGCCTACACGTCTGAGAACCCGAACTTGATCAACAGATGAACATGCTCGAGCCGCAAAATATGTTTCCCAACCTACCGCAACGCATCAGCGGACTGGGCGAATTGGCGGAAAACTTATGGTGGAGCTGGAATCCGGCTGCCCGCATGCTGTTTAAAACGCTGGACCGACAGGCCTGGAAGGAAAGCGTGCATAATCCGGATAAAATGCTTAAAGAGCTTCCCGGGGCCATCCTGGAGGCTGCCGCCCTCAATCCGGATTACCTGAGACAATATGATGCTGTCATGTCCCGGTTTAAAGAATATATGGCAGAAAAGTCTTGTTCTCTTCTGCCGGGCATGCCGGATTCAGGGATGTCTAAAATTGCTTATTTTTCAGCCGAATACGGGCTTCATCGGTCGCTGCCGTTTTATGCCGGCGGGCTGGGGTTTTTAGCCGGTGATCACCTCAAAGAATGCAGCGACCTGAATGTGCCGCTGGTGGCGGTCGGTTTTATGTATCCGGAAGGCTATCTTAATCAGCAAATCCGGGATGACGGCTGGCAGGAAAATATCACCGAGAGACTTCAGCGCGAAGACGCCGCCATTTGCCAGGTGTTAGCCGCTGACGGCTCGCCGCTTAGCGTTGCCGTTCCGCTTATCCAACCGACGATTTATGCGGCGGTGTGGCGGGTGGATGTCGGACGAGTGCCGCTGTTTCTGATGGACACCGATATCGAAGTAAATGACCCCTGGAATCGCGGCATATCGGCACGGCTGTATACGGGTGATCTCGAACAACGGCTGCGCCAGGAGATCGTTTTGGGCATCGGCGGGACCGAAGTGCTGGAGACGTTGGGGATCAAACGCTTTTTGATGCATCTAAATGAAGGCCATGCTGCATTCGCCTTGTTGGAGCAAATACGCGACCGGATTCATCAGGGGCTGAATTTCCAGCAGGCTTTGGAACGGGTGCGCAATACCACCATATTTACCACTCACACGCCGGTACCTGCCGGTCACGATGTCTTCCCATTTTATTTGATCGAGAAATATTTCCACTCATACTGGCCGGCCCTGGGGCTCGATCGGGATGCATTCCTGAAACTCGGCCTTCATCCTCAAAAACCGGAAGCCGGATTTAACATGACGGCCCTGGCACTGAGGCTCACCCGATACCGCAACGGGGTCAGCAAAAAGCACGCTGAAGTATCACGCCGAATGTGGCAAAGTCTCTGGGCGGAGTTTCCCGACGGTGAAAGCGTCATTGATCATATTACCAATGGCGTCCATGTTCCGACATGGATAGAACCCAAATTGCAGCTTTTGTTTAACAAATATTTAGGGTCCGGGTGGATAGCAGAGCATGATAATTCACGCATCTGGGAAGCAGTTGAAAAAATACCGGATGAGGAACTCTGGAAAACCCATTACTGGCTGAAGATCAAACTAATCGATGCCATCCGGGAAAGATCCCGTCTGCGCTGGACCAGGGACCAGGCAAATCCATCCGTTGTATTAGCCGGTGGGGCTTTGTTGGATCCTTCGGTTCTGACCCTTGGATTTGCGCGTCGTTTTGCGACCTACAAAAGAGCGGATTTGATTTTTTATGATTTTAAAAAGCTTAAAATGCTGTTGAATGATCGCTGGCGTCCGATTCAAATTATATTTGCCGGCAAGGCGCATCCGGCCGACGATCCGGGCAAGCAAATGTTGCAGCGTATTTTCAATGCCTGCCGCGATCCGGCTACGGGAGGGCGGATAGCCTTTGTCGAAGATTATGGCGAGCAGCTGGCCCAGTATCTGGTCCACGGTGTGGATGTGTGGCTGAATACCCCCATTCCTCCGATGGAAGCCAGCGGAACCAGCGGCATGAAGGCGGCGCTAAACGGGGTGCCGCAGCTGTCCGTCATGGATGGCTGGTGGCTTGAGGGCTACAATGGGAAAAACGGTTGGGCGATCGGTCATCAGACAATCGATGGCAATCAATACGAGGCCGATGCTGTAGAATTATACCGCATTTTAGAAGAGGGCGTCATCCCCCTGTATTATGATGTTTCAGAAGAGGGCGTACCCTATGGCTGGGTAAAACTGATGAAAGAATCGATAAGAAGCAATGCCGCTCGATTTTCGGCCCGCCGCATGCTCAAGGAATATATCAAAAAATTCTACTCGAAGGCCTCAAGCAGTTTGTGACCTGTCGGAGCGTTTTTTACAACCCCTATAGATGAGCACGCGTCAGGCGCTTTTTGCGGCTGGTTGATAAATCACCATGGGTTTCGTCCGTCCCGCAACCGCATCCGCATTGATGACATATTCTCGAACACCTTTCATGGTGGGTAGTTCAAACATAACATCCAGCAGACATGCTTCCAGAATCGCCCGCAGACCTCTGGCGCCTGATTTGCGTTGAATGGCTTTGGCGGCAATCGTTTTGAGCGCGTCTTGGGTGAATCTTAAAGCGGCCCCTTCCATCTCGAAGAGTTTTTGATATTGTTTGATCAGCGCGTTTTTGGGTTCTGTTAATATTCGAATCAGGGCCGCCTCATTTAAATCATGGAACGGGGCAATGACCGGCAGGCGACCCAAAAACTCCGGGATGAAGCCATATTGCAGCAGATCTTCTGTTTGGACCTTCTTGAGGATATCGCCGGAATTTTCTCCCTGACGGTGAACCCCATCGGCGCCAAACCCGATAACTTTTGAACCCGTACGGCGCTGAATAATTTTCTCCAGACCGCTAAATGTGCCGCCGCAAATAAAAAGAATGTGGGTGGTATCGACCTTGATGAAGTCCTGCTCAGGATGTTTGCGGCCGCCTTTTGGCGGCACGCTGCATACCGTGCCTTCCAGAATCTTTAAAAGCGCCTGCTGTACCCCTTCTCCCGACACATCCCGGCTGTCTGATGAGCCGCTTGTTTTGCGGGCGATTTTGTCAATTTCGTCTATGTAGACAATACCGCGTTGCGTTTTTTCGATATCGTAGTCTGCACTTTGCAATAGATACAGGATAATATTTTCGACGTCTTCGCCGACATAACCGGCTTGGGTCAACGGGGTTGCATCGGTCATTGTAAAGGGCACATCAAGAAAACGGGCCAGGGTCTGGGCCATCAACGTTTTGCCGCTCCCGGTGGGCCCGATCAATAGAATATTGCTTTTTTGCAGCTCTACATCATTACTTCCGGATGCGACGCGCCACCGTTTGTAATGATTGTAAACGGCGACCGCAAGAATTTTTTTAGCCAATTCCTGCTCGATGACGTAGACATCCAGTTTTTCCTTGATCTGTTTGGGCGTAAATTCCTTGTATCGCTTTTTTGAGTCTTTGACGTTTTGATCCTGCAGAATGTCGCTGCTTAGCCGAATGCATTCGTCACAGATATAAACAGCCGGTCCTGCAATCAATTTTTTGACGACGGATTGATCTTTCCCGCAAAATGAACAAAAAGGTTCGCTT
>JASFGN010000339.1:0-4561 GCA_050123735.1 Desulfobacterales bacterium
ATTTTAATCTCCTCCGGTTCATGTTTTTTTCTTAACCACTGCATGTCCGCCAAACTCACGCCTTAAGGCCGCCAGCACGCGCTCGCTGAAGGGGTCCTGTTGCCGGGAGCGAAAGCGCCGCATCAGCGAAAGCGTGATGACTTCAGCCGGTACCCCGGTATCCACGGCCTGCTGCACCGTCCAGCGGCCCTCCCCGGAGTCCTGCACGAAACCGCTTATGTCGGTCAGCCCGGCGCTTTTGCTAAAGGCATCTTCAGCCAGCTCCAGCAACCACGACCGTATGACGCTGCCCTGGTTCCACAGGTGAGCGATTTTAGCATAATCGAATGAATCGGCAAACTCAGAGGCATCCAGAATTTCAAAGCCCTCTCCGTAGGCCTGCATGAGGCCATATTCGATTCCGTTATGGACCATCTTTACAAAATGGCCTGCGCCGCTTTTGCCGCAATATAAATAGCCGTCTTTGGGGGCCAGTGTTTTGAATACCGGCTCCAGAAAATTGAAAACAGCTTCATCACCGCCCACCATCATGCAATAGCCGACCTGCAAGCCCCAGATCCCGCCACTGACACCGACATCCATATAGCGAATGCCGGCCGCCTGAAGCGTTTCGTAGCGCCGCCGATCATCCTTATAAAAAGAGTTGCCACCGTCAATGATGATGTCTTCCGGTTGCAACAATTCGCGCAAGTGGCTGATGGTTTCCTCGACCGGCTTGCCGGCCGGTAGCATAATCCACACAACGCGGGGCGCTGCAAGCTGCCCGACAATCTCCTGCAGCGATGCCGCCCCGCTGGCGCCTTCCTTGCTAATTTGTTGAACAGCCTCTGCGTTCAAATCATAGGCGACAACCTCATGGTTGCCCTGCATCAGCCGTCTGGCCATATTCATCCCCATTTTGCCCAATCCAATCATTGCGAGTTTCATGCGTCTGTCTCCATGGTTGATTTTTGATTTGGTTCCGCTTTGATATCATTCAGCGACCAATCATAGTGCAAATATTTCACCTGAATACGGTCTTTGTCGCGAATTAATTTTTCCTTTAATTCACCTTCTGCATACTGCAGGTAAAATCCCAGGGCATCTTCGTTAAAATCTTCTGAAAACCACTTAAAGATGCGGCTGACATAAAGGGTGTTGCCTTCCAACCGGTAGTTGCTGACTTTATTCATAAATGCGCGGGTTGAGTCATCCAGCTGCTGATCCAGCTTGTCGGCCAGATAGGGCTCCGGCCTGAGCGGCGGGCAGCTGGCAGCCGAGCAATTGATGGCAAAATGGACGCGCGGGTCCTTATATCGCGGTCTGAGAATATCATGCTCAACATGATCCAACGTGATGACATCGCCGTTAACACGCACCCATTCTTTTTGCCACGGGCTTTTCAAAATCGTGCCGAAATCCTTGATGGACTGAACGCCCGGGTAGCCGCTTAGAATCAATTTAATGGTCCAGGCATTGTAGGTATTGATATAATAGGCAAACTGTTCGTTGCGCGGCAATTTTTCCGGATCCGTGTTTTCGAGGATCCTTAAATATTGATCCAGCCGGTCTTCGTCCTTTTTAAACCCCGTGTAATTCACGCCGTCCGGTGTGACATATTTTCCGAGCAACTCGGCCCAAATTTCATGATTGACCGCTGAAGCCCGACTCGATGCGGCTGGCCCAAAAGTACCGATTACAAGTGATAGGGTTATCGTGACAGCAAGTCCCCAATAGCGCCGATCCATTCTGATGCTCCTTCCCTTCCAAACGGATTTATTCCCGGATCTTAGCTTTGGTCGCATGACATTCAAGAAACTTACACCAAGTTAAGGTTTCAATAGGCCGAGTCAAGAAAGTGCAAAACCCCGGCAAAAGCGTTTGGGGAACAGGCTTGAATCAGTGGCCTGACAGCGTTGATTTCAATTGAAAAAGTATTATGTTTGGGCTCATATAGATTTAAACAAAGCTTTAAAATATGATGTACTAATGAAAGGAGATGGATATGAAGGAACGTAGTGCAGCCGTTACCTTGCATGGCAATCCGCTTACCCTGCTTGGCAACGAACTCAAGGTCGGTGATCCGGTTCCGGATGTGGCGGTTCTGGATAATGATTTGAACCCGGTTAAACTGTCATCGTTCAAAGGCAAGATTTGTATTATTTCAGCGGTACCTTCTCTGGATACACCGACATGCGACATGGAAACCCGCCGTTTTAACGAAACAGCCGGTCAACTGGGTGATGATGTCGTCATTTTAACGGTTAGCACGGATTTACCGTTTGCCCAGAAGCGCTGGTGCGGGGCCGCCGGTGTCGATAAGGTCGCTACCCTGTCAGACCACCGCGAAGCGGCATTTGGAAGTGCTTTTGGTGTGCTGATTAAAGAACTGCGCCTGCTGTCGCGATCCATTTTCGTTGTGGATCGCAATGGCGTCATTCAGTATATTCAGCATGTTAAGGAGCTTTCGGAGGAGCCGGATTATGATGCGGTCATCGAAGCCGTCAAAAAGCTAAGTTAAAACCTACGCCGATACGATCCGGATAATAGGTGCTCGGTTAGCATCCTTATTTGCTGTAATCGTGAAGGTCATGTCGCTAACGAGCGCCTTATTATCCGTCACCGTTCTGTATTCGCCTTCCAAGACCTGGATGCTTTATTTTTCCGTTTCTGTTGGTCAGCTCCATTGCAAGCCGTCTATACCGCTTGTCATAATAATGTTCCGAAAAAAATGGCGGCATAAGTGTTGTAGCAAAAAAACATTCTGCAATCGGAACGTTTTTTTGACAACCACTATAAAACACTGCTATAGTTCTTCAGAATGCAGCACCTTTGACAATGTGGGTTTCACAGAACGACTCTGTTTGGCGCTCAGGCGTTATTATCATATCTGACTTTCTGTCAGCTAAATATATAACATTATGAACGAACGGAAACCTGAACTCGCCGGTATTGATAACCCTGAATCGTGGGTGGACAGCTATGGCGATTTTCTATACCGATTTGCCCTTTCAAGAATCAAAGATTCTTCCGTTGCCGAGGATCTGGTCCAGGAAACCTTTCTGGCTGCGCTGCGTTCACATGAAAATTTCATGGGTCAGTCCACCGTCAAAACCTGGTTGATTGCCATACTCAAACATAAAATCGTCGATCACATCCGGAAAAAAATCCGGGAACCGTCTAGCGATAAAATTGAGACCCTGTCAGATCCGGACTTTGATGAACACGGGCATTGGCAATTACGGCCCGGTAAGTGGGCCATCAATCCGGGTAAGCTGTATGAGCAAAAAGAATTTGTAGATGTCCTTTATCGCTGCCTGGCGGAACTTCCCGAACGTCTGGCTGAAGCCTTCATCAAGCGCGAGATGGATGGTCTCAGCACAGCGGAAATTTGTAAGGAGCTGGGCATAACGGCGACAAATAGCTGGGTCATGCTGTATCGAGCCCGCATGTCCCTGCGGCGCTGCTTGGAAAATAAGTGGTTAAGCGCAGGGTCATAAAGGAGTAAATCTGTGCGCTGGATGTACAACTGTAAAGAAGTCTCTGAAATGGTTTCAGAATCCATGGATCGGGTTTTGCCTTTCTATCAACGTGTGCTGATTCGCATGCACCTTCTGATGTGCAAATATTGCGTACTGTGCAAAGAGCAATTCGAAACCATCAGGGCCACCATGCGTTATGAAGAATTACACGGAAAGGAGCTGGATGCTTCCCGATCGCTTTCCAAGGATGGCAAGGAAAGACTTAAAGAATTTCTTAAAAATCAACTGACCGACTGACCTTAGACGTCAGCCTGTGCCCTCAATTTTGTCCGGATGTCGAACCGGCAACTGAGAAAACAAGCAGCACCTGTAAGTTGTCAAAAAAGTGTCAGAGGCGATTCGCTAATATCAAAAAAGCGCAAGAAACGATTTCAATCGTGGCAGATCACATCTGCCCGTTTGGCCAAGCGCTAAACCCGTATACCGCAAAGGCTTAATTCAGTGGCTGATACAGTTGATACTCGATCCATTAAGGACCGGGGCGGACGCCGTTCGCTGCCGGATCGTCGACAATATACGTCATCCGAGCATTTTCCGGAAAGACGGTTTTTGCGCCATCGCCGCAGCGGGTCGGATCGAAGAGGCCTGCAAAGTCTAAAACTGCGCAAAAAAAGAGAGCGCCGCAAGGCATTTCGCGAGAAATATTCGAATTAGATCCCTTCTTTCAGAGATTCAGGCAAATTGCCGTTTCCACCGATAATGCGCTCTATTTCACTTGTGATGGTCAATCGATGAATCAGTTGCTCAAGAGCCCGTGCGGCTTTTTGCAACCGCTTGACAGTCACGTTCATTTCCAGAAACCGCTGCTTTTCCTGATAGCTGAAACCATCACATGCCGCTGCCAAAAAAGAAACTGCTTTCGGATCCAATCGGTCGTTAAAGTCACCATCGGCGTATTGGCCGGTCATGGCATTTATTTGTTTGAGAAGCTGAATACATCTGCGGGCCAACTTTTGCGATGATTCTAAATCTGAATCTTGCGGCGGCCGGTCATCAAAAAATTCGACGCGCGCCTCCAGGTAAGGCTTTTTTTCAGAAAG
>JASFGN010000340.1:0-4548 GCA_050123735.1 Desulfobacterales bacterium
TCCACAATGAATATTTCGCAGAGATTCAGTTCACGAACCATTGTTTGGGCAGCGGGCATTATATCCATAGGCGTGGCGCTGGTTTTTCCGATGGAACAATATGAAAATTTTCTGTTTTTGATCGGAGCCATGTTTGTGCCGCTGTTCGGCGTTGTTTTGACCGACTATTTTTTAATCCGAGGGCGTCAGTTAAGCATCGAAGATGTTTTCCGGCCGCAAGGCTCATACTGGTACACACATGGCTTTAATGTGGTGGCATTGCTGTGCTGGGCAATCGGTTTTCTGGTTTACCAGCTGATCACGCTGTTGAAATATCCACTGGGTGGCTCCATGCCGTCGCTGCTCGTTGCCGGGCTTTGTTATTACGTCATCACCCGCCTGCAGCAGAAAAGGGCCTCCTGAGGTTGTGATTTTTTTCACCATCCGCTTATCCGCCTCCGGCGACCTTCGCTTGAGTTCACAGAGATCACAGAGAGGTTTTTTTCTTTTGTCCAATCAGGAGATACCGATTGGACAAAAACACTCAATCGCTGCGCGATATTTTTAATTATTTGAAGCAATCATCTCACTGCCATGTATCAAAATTCTAATCTCTGTTTTTAATCTCACCGCTTCCAAGATTTAAAGCCACCGCTATTTTGAAGTAAAATGGTTGGTGATCTATGTATAAAGTTCGTAACCGGTATTTGCCGAGTGCCCGCCAGGGCAGATTGGTTTTGGTTTGTCGCCGCCACGCCCGCCATCGCGAGCCGCTCAGGCGAGGCGGGCGGGTCTCCCGGCAAAACAAAAGATAAAATATATCTCTGTGGTCTCTGTGTCCTCTGTGGTTTAAAAAATCTTAACCTCATAAAAGTCTAATAATCGGCTTCGAGCTGTGAGCTTCGATTAATCTGCGTCAATCTGCGAAAGCTGGGGTTTTTTCCAAAAGAGTGATGTGGATTATGGATCGGAGGGGGAGGGGGATGCGCTATCGGAATCAAGCTGAGCGAGGCGGGCTTCAAATTCAGCATTGCAAGTTTCCATTTCACGCGTTACATCTTCCAGCTGCTCAAACAAACGATCGATAGCCTGCTGGCAAGTATGAATGGCCCGCGAAATTTCTGTAATTTCCGCTCCGTTCTGTGAGCGGGATGCCTGCTGCATGGAATCATTCAGCCGGTTGAGTTCGGCTTCATTTTTTTCAATTTCATTTTCCACGGCAGTTGCTTTCTTCTGCAGCGGCCGCAGGACTCGAGAGCGCTCAGAAATGATGGCCGATCTTTGCTGCCGCAACGCCTTCTTGGTCCGTTTAGCCGGTGCAGCTGCTTTGGGGGCTGCAATCTGAGTGGTGCTATTTGTCTTGCTGTCATCCCGCCAGCCACCTTTGTCCAAAAACCGCTGATAGCTGCCGCTAAAAATTTCCAGCCGGTCATTTTGAAATACGATTAAGCGCTGCGCAAGGGCATGCAGAAACATCTCGTTATGCGTGACCATGATGACGGTGCCGCCAAAATTGTCGATGGCCGCCAGCAGCGCATCACAGGACTCCATATCAAGGTGGTTGGTGGGTTCGTCTAACAGCAACAGATTTGTTGGAGAAACCAGAAGCTTACCCAGCATTACGCGGCTTTTTTCACCGCCGGATAGAACGCTGATTTTTTTCAGGGCATCATCTCCTGAAAACATCATCGCCCCGCAGACATTGCGGGCCCGCTGCCGATCACCGTCCGGATTTGAAAGCAAGATCTCGTCCAGTACAGTGCGGTTATCGACCAGGGTTTTTACGCTGCCCTGTTCAAAATAGCCTTTTTTTACATCCGGATGATATTTTATCTGACCCGAGTCGGCTAACAGCTCGCCGGCCAGCAGCTTCAACAGGGTTGATTTGCCTTTCCCGTTAGGTCCTACAACGCATATGCGTTCTCCAGCGGCCACATTGATGTTGAAATCGCTTATTAATGGTTTTTGTTTGTCATATGAAAAACTGACGTTGCGCGCATTAAACAGATATCTGGCTTCAAAAGAGCTGCTGCTGAAGGAAAAATCCAGAATTCTTAATTTCTCGAGCTTCTCTTTTTTCCCCATTTTTTGCAGGGTTTTGATTCGGGACTGAACTAGATTGGCTTGCCGGGCCTTGGCTCTAAAGCGGGTGATAAATTGCTCGATTTCTTTGCGGCGCCGGGCGTCTTTCAGGCGGGTCTTCTCATAAATTGTTTCGTCCGCAGCTATTTGGATGTAATATTTGGATGTATCGCCCTCGATTTTGCGAACTTTTTGCCGATGGATCCCCATTGTGTGAGTGACGACCCTATCCATGAAGCTACGGTCATGGGTAATGAGCATTACCTCATGCGGCCATTGTTGCAGGAAACGCTCGATCCAGCGAATGGAGGTAATGTCCAAAAAGTTGGTTGGCTCATCCAGCAACAAAAGGTCCGGTTCCGAAATCAGTGCCTTGGCAAGGTTCAGGCGAATCTGATATCCGCCCGAAAAGGCCTTTGGCCGTTTTTGAAATTGCGTCTGTTCAAATCCCAGGCCCGCCAGGATTTTTTCCGCTTTCCAGTGTTGGGCTTCATCCATGACCGGTAGCGCTGAAATGGCTTCGTCTAAAATCGTTTGATATCGAAATTCCAGCTTTTGACTGACATACCCGATTCGGTAGCTTTTAGGAATAAAGATGGCACCCGCATCGGGTGTTTCGTATCCCAGAATCATGCGGAAAAGGGTGGTTTTGCCATGGCCGTTGCGCCCCACGACACCCAGTCGCTCCTTGGGGCTTAAGCTAAAACTGATATCGGAAAACAGGTTCAGCTCGCCGTAGCTTTTGCTAACGTTTTCGACTCGAATCATGATTTAAAAAAGGTTTCATTTTCATCGTTACGGGTGCACAGAATATAGCACGCTGAAAACTCAATGTTAAAGATTATTTGTGGTGAATTGAATCTTATTCCTTTTTGAAATACGGCGTCAACGCACAATCGTTTATTGGGTTTTCCTAACCGGGTGCTTCGCACCCGGTTAGCCCCCAACGATCGGGGCACTGCGCGCCCCTGTCTTTTACCGCCTCTGGCGGTAAAATCCAAGCCACCCGCTGTGCGGCTGGTCGTTGACTCGGGAATAATCTTCCTTTCTTGAAACCTGATTCACATTTTGCTATGTTTTGATATATTTTATACCGCTTGTCATATTAATTTTCCAAAAAAGGATGGCGGCATAAGTGTTGTAACAAAAAAAAGCGTTCCGCAATCGGAACGTTTTTTTGACAACCACTTTAAATATTTATCATATCAGGAATGCATTATGGAACTGCGCACTGCATTTATAAATCCAACGATCGCCCTGGGTCAATACACCCTCGCTTTTATCGAGGATCTGGGAAGAATCGCTTTGTTCTTCGCTAAAGGGTTCTCGCTAATCTTTTCACTGCCTTTGCAGGTTAACAAGGTTTTACAGCAGATTTATTTTATTGGTATGAAATCGATATTTGTGATTTGCCTGACAGGCGCGTTTACCGGAATGGTGCTGGGGCTGCAAGGTTATTATCTGCTGGTCAAGTACGGTTCCACCGGTGTTCTCGGCTCAGCGGTTGCCCTGTCTCTAATCCGTGAAATGGGACCTGTGTTGACCGCGATTATGGTCATCGCCAGGGCTGGATCGGCGATGGCGGCCGAGATCGGAATCATGCGCATTTCCGAACAAATCGATGCGCTCGAAACTATGGATATCGATCCGATTCGATTCCTGGTCAGTCCTCGAATCGCGGCAGCCGTGATCAGCTTTCCACTTTTAACGGCCCTGTTTGATGTGGTCGGCATTTTAGGGGGATATTTAACGGGTTCGGTGCTGCTGGGACTGAACCCGGGCCTGTATTTTACGCGGGTTGAAACATCTGTCGATATGGTGGATGTGACCGGCGGTTTTATCAAGTCACTTGTTTTCGCAGTGATTGTGGTATCTATTTGTTGTTATCAAGGATACTACACCCATACCCGGGCCGAATTCGGAGCCAAAGGCGTCAGCCAATCGACGACATCGGCGGTTGTGCTATCCTGTGTATTGGTGTTAATCGCCGATTATGCGTTGACTACGTTTTTACTCTAAACCCAATTGAGTTAAGACTCAATTGGGTGTTATCTGTTATTCGTTATTTGTTATTTGATTAAAAGGAATGATATCTAATTTGAAATATTACCCATTATTGAAATACAAAATGAGCTTGTCATCGAATTCTAATAACGATTAACCAATAACCAATAACTTCTAATTGAGCGTTTCAAATTTTAAAATGAGCAAGACATCTTGATGGATCAACCGCTTATCCAAATAAAAAATGCCACAAAGAGCTTCGGCGACGTCCGTGTGCTTGATGGTGTGAATTTAAGCATTTATCGCGGGCAAATCACCTCAATTGTCGGCCAGAGCGGCACGGGCAAAAGCGTCTTGCTCAAACACATCATCGGTCTGTTGAAACCGGATTCCGGTGAGGTGCTTTTTGACGGAAAAGCATTTGCCGCCATGAAAAAGGATGAACGTAAGGCACTGAAAAAAAAATTCAGTTACGTATTTCAG
>JASFGN010000341.1:0-4539 GCA_050123735.1 Desulfobacterales bacterium
ATTTTGGGGACCAGTTTAGAGCCCTCCAGTATGAAGGTGTATGGACCCGGCAATAATCGTCTCATGGTCTTGTAAGCATAATTGGATACCTTGGCATAATGGCTGATGTTTTTAAGATCAGAGCAGATGAAACTAAAGGGTTTGTTTCTGTCTCTCTGTTTCAGCTGGTAAATTTTTTCGATGGCTTTTTTGTTGAGAATATCGCAGCCGATGCCGTAAATGGTGTCGGTCGGATAAACGACGATGCCACCTTTTGTCAAAATATCCACCGCTTTTTGTATGAGTCGAGCCTGGGGATTGAGAGGATTTATTTTAATCAGCATTTTTGTGTGATTTTGTCTGTTTTTTAGTATAAACGTTATCGAAAGCGCATTTGCTTTAATGGTTACAGGAAATTGCTTTTATTATGCCGCCGGGCCTATTGTCAAGGCAGCAAATAAAAGGATTGCCAAAGCCCATGCGTTCTGCTATTCGGATGCCTATCCAGCAGATGCTATGAACGTAATATAACCACAAAGAGCACGAAGGGCTCAAAGTATAACCAAGAATATCTGGTAAAGTCCTTCTTGATCTTTGTGCCCTTCGTGGTATATATCTTACCCCTTTTTATTGCTGCGAGATTAACAATCGTTCTTATAACCATATTTTTAATCGAATATAGCGGAGGAGTCCCATGTCCAAGATACCGCCGGAAGAGGCTTATTCTTTTGATGACGTTCTTCTTATTCCTAATTATTCTGATGTGTTACCGAAGGATGTCAACGTCAGTACCCGTCTGACGCGTAACATTAATCTGAACATTCCGCTTGTCAGCGCAGCCATGGACACTGTAACTGAAGCGGACACAGCCATCAGCATCGCTCGTGAAGGCGGTATGGGTTTCATTCACCGCAATATGAGCGTCGAGAGCCAGGCCATGGAGGTCGACAAGGTCAAGAAATCTGAAAGTGGCATGATTGTCGATCCGGTCACCATAAATCCCGAGCAGAAAGTAGGAGAAGTGCTCAAGTTGATGGAAACATATCGTATTTCCGGGGTACCGGTGACGAAAGGTGACCAGTTGGTGGGGATCGTGACCAACAGGGACCTGCGCTTCGAGACAGATCTTGAAAAAAATGTGTCTGACGTAATGACCAAAGACAACCTGGTAACCGTCTCGGAAGGCATCAGCCTGGAGGAATCCAAAAAGCTGCTGCATCAGCATCGCATCGAAAAGCTGCTGGTCGTCGATTCCAAAGGGCGATTGACGGGGTTAATTACCATTAAAGACATTGAGAAATTAAAAAAGTATCCCAATGCATGCAAGGACCGGATGGGTCGGCTGCGAGTCGGCGCTGCCGTGGGGGTGGGGCCGGACATGGAGGAGCGCGCAGCAGCGCTTCTGAATTCCGGTGCGGATGTGATTTTGATTGATACGTCGCACGGGCATACGGAAAATGTGCTAAAGGCGGTCCAAAAACTTAAGGGCAATCATGACGACATTGAGCTGATCGCCGGTAACGTGGGCACAGCGAAAGGCGCTGAGGATTTGATAAGCGCCGGCGCCGATGGTGTTAAAATCGGAATCGGTCCGGGTTCGATCTGTACAACCCGAATCGTGGCCGGAATCGGCGTGCCGCAGTTTACCGCCATACAGAATTGCCGGGCTGTAGGCGCCAAAAGCGGCATACCCTTGATTGCAGACGGCGGCATCCGGTTTTCCGGTGATATTACCAAAGCGATCGGCGCCGGTGCGCATGTCATCATGATCGGGGGCCTTTTTGCCGGCACCGAAGAAACGCCTGGAGAGCAGATCTTTTTTCAGGGGCGCAGCTATAAAGTCTACCGCGGCATGGGCTCCATCGAAGCAATGAAAAAAGGGAGCAAGGATCGCTACTATCAATCCGAAAAAGCGGAAGAGGACAAGCTGGTCCCTGAGGGAATTGTCGGCCGGGTTCCGTACCGGGGGTCGCTTTCCGCACTCATTTTTCAACTGGTGGGCGGGTTAAAGGCCGGTATGGGCTATGCCGGCTGCCGCACGTTGGATGAGCTGCGCGAAAAGGCCCGTTTCGTGAAAGTCAGCGCTGCGGGAATGCGTGAAAGCCATGTTCATGATGTGATTATTACCAAGGAGGCGCCCAACTATTCCCTTGAATAGGTGTGCCTGTTGCTGACATCCGATCATGTCCTTTTTTTCCGGCAATATGTTGAAAATTAGAGCATCGAAAAAAAAAATCAACTATGATATATAGGTTGATGTCTTGCCCAATTGCCCTCACAATTTTTTGATCTAGGTTCAGCTTGAATTTTATCCACATTCAATCCTGAAACGAGACACTCATGACTGAAGCCATACCTGATTTTGTTCATTTGCATGTTCACACCCAGTATAGTCTTTTGGATGGTGCCATCCGCATCCATGACCTTTTACGCCGTGCAGCCGAATTCGACATGAAAGCCGTCGGCATTACCGATCACGGAACCATGTTTGGCGCGGTCGAGTTTTTTCAAAAGGCCAGCGCAGCGGGTATTAAGCCCATCATCGGCTGTGAGATTTATGTGGCCCCTCGAACGCGCTATGATAAGACACCGCTGGACAACAAAGACCTTTCGCATTTAATTTTGCTGGCCAAAGATGAAGAAGGGTACCGCAACCTGTGCAAGCTGGCGACCACTGCGCAGCTTGACGGGTTTTATTACAGGCCGCGCATCGACAAGCAGATACTCAAAGAATGCAGCCGGGGCTTGATCGGGTTAACCGCTTGTTTGCATGGTGAAATTCCACGCAGAATCAAGCAGGGCAATATCAATCAGGCTGAAGAAGCAGCGCGCGAATACAATTCCATTTTCGGGGAAAACAATTTTTTTCTGGAAGTGCAAAACAACGGCATCGCCGAGCAGGAGCAGGTCAATGAGGCCCTGCTGGACATCAGCCAGCGCTTATCGATTCCGCTGGTAGCCAGCAATGATTGTCATTATCTGGACAAAACAGACGTCAGGGCCCATGATGTCCTGTTATGTATTCAAACAGGCAAAACCGTTGAGGATAGCGAACGCTTCAAGTTCCGGACCGATCAGCTCTACTTCAAATCGAAAGCTGAAATGTACGCCGCATTCAAAGACTATCCCGGGGCACTCAGCAATTCTGTGGATATTGCCGAGCGGTGCAACATCAGCTTTGATTTCAAGAACTATCATTTCCCCCGGTTTGCCGATCCTTCCGGCCTGGACACCGACACGCTTTTTACCCAAAAGGTCCAGCGGGGATTTGAGTTGCGGATGCAGCGCCTCAAAGATAAAAATCCCCGGATTGATGAAGGTGTGTATCAGGAGCGCCTGAGCTACGAGATGTCGGTCATACAGGATATGGGCTTTTCGGGCTATTTTTTGATTGTGGCTGATTTCATCCGCCACGCCAAAGAACACACTATTCCAGTCGGTCCCGGGCGGGGTTCGGCAGCGGGCAGCCTGGTTGCCTACAGTCTGGGGATCACCGACCTGGACCCGATTGCCCACGGGCTGATTTTTGAGCGCTTTTTGAACCCGGCTCGCAAAAGCATGCCTGATATTGATGTCGATTTTTGCATCGACGGTCGGGAAGATGTCTATAAATATGTTGTTGATAAATACGGGGGTGGAGACTACGTTGCCCAGATCATTACGTTTGGAAAGCTGAAAACCCGGGCCGTCATCCGGGATGTCGGAAGGGCCTTAAATATTCCATTGGCCGAGGTGGATGCCATCGCCAAAATGGTGCCCGATATTTTAAATATTCGTCTGGACGAGGCTCTGGAAAGGGAACCGCGCCTGCTTGAGCTGGCGCGCCAAAAGCCCGAAATCGAAGAGCTCATCAATATCTGCCGGGTGCTTGAAGGACTCCCGAGGCACGCGTCGACGCATGCCGCCGGTGTGGTGATTGCCGATCAGCCCCTGATCAATTACATGCCGCTTTACCGCGGGAAAAAGGGTGAAGTGGTGACCCAGTACGATATGAAGGTCGTCGAGAAGATCGGACTGGTAAAGTTTGATTTTTTGGGCCTGCGGAACCTGACAGTAATTGCCAGCACCCTTGACCTTATAGCCGCCCAGGGCCATACCCCGCCGGATTTAGACAATATCGAATTGACCGATGCCGACACGTATCGCCTGCTGTCTGCCGGTGACACCACCGGCGTGTTTCAGCTTGAGAGCTCGGGCATGAAGGATTTGCTGGTGCGGCTCAAACCGGAAACATTTGATGATGTGATTGCACTCGTGGCGCTCTATCGCCCGGGACCGATGGAAAGCGGCATGATAGATGACTACGTGGCCTGCAAACACGGGCGCAAAAAGGTAGAGTATCCGTTACCGCAGCTGGAGCCGATACTAAGAGAAACCTATGGCGTAATTGTTTATCAGGAGCAGGTCATGAAGATCGCCAGTGATCTGGCCAATTATTCCATGGCGGAAGCCGATGACCTGCGCAAGGCAATGGGAAAGAAGATCCCGGCGATTATGGCCGAGCACCGTGAGCGGTTTGTCAGCGGCAGCGCTCAAAACAAAATTCCCGCCGAGCAGGCC
>JASFGN010000342.1:0-4538 GCA_050123735.1 Desulfobacterales bacterium
AAGTGCTGAACGCCTTCGATGATATCGGTAAAGGAGATTACGTTACGTTGACAGTCAAAGATACCGGAATTGGTATATCTCCTGAAGATATAGAGCGTATATTTGAACCGTTTTATACCAAAAAAAGTATGGGCCGCAGCGGTACCGGGTTGGGAATGGCAGTGGTCTGGGGAACGGTCAAAGACCACAGAGGCTATATCGATATTAAAAGTCAGGAGGGCGAGGGCACGGCCATTACACTCTATTTTCCGGTCACCCGCCAGGAATTGGATCGCAGAACCGATTTATTCGATCTCGAAGCGATTAAGGGCAATGGGGAATCGGTCCTGGTGATTGATGATATTGCCGAGCAGCGACAAATTGCCTCTGAAATGCTGGAAAAATTAGGATATCGGGTAACAACCGTTGCCAGTGGGGAAGCGGCTGTCGAGTACCTGGTCAATCATACGGTGGATTTAATCGTTTTGGATATGATCATGGACCCGGGCATCGACGGCCTTGAAACGTACCAAAAAATATTACGAATCCGTCCCGGCCAGAGAACCATCATTGCCAGTGGATACTCGGAATCCGAAAGGGTTAAAGAAGCCCAGCGAATTGGTGCCGGGACTTATATAAAAAAGCCGTATTTAATTGAAAAATTCGGACGCGCTGTTAAAGCAGAATTGAGGGTTTATCCGCACGCAGAATGACCCACCGGATCGCCTGCTTGCAAACTGCATCATCGGCCCCACTCTGGCTCAATCAAATTGGCGTTTAAGCCTTGATCTCGCGCAACATCTTGTAGAGGGATTTCGGGTAGAGAAATGTAAATTCGTATCGGGCAAAGCCAATAACATCTTTGTCTTTGAGCTTGACGCGCTTTTTTCCCAGTCTTGTGCCGTTAATCTTGGTGCCGTTGGTGGACCCGGCATCGTGCAGGTAATAGGTGCCATCTTCAATATCGATAATGGCGTGGCGCTTGGATATTGCATAATCGGGCATTATCATGTCGTTACCGTTGATGCGCCCGATGTAAAAGCTTCCGCGCGGCGTTGCCGGATACTCACCTTTGACCAGCGGGTAAACGGCATGTTTTAAGCTCTCTGAGGCGGATATGGAACTGCCCATACTCTTGGAGGGCTCAAAAATTTGGGTACTGTTAAGTTCATCACTTGCCATTCCGGATTGACTGGATATGATACCGACCTTGACAGCAGAGCCGACGAGCACCGGACGCCGGACAAAATTCACAAACGCATTGACATCATCTTCGCGAGCCATTTTCCGTAAAGAAGCCAAGCTAACCCTTCCAGAAGCACTCAAAATCTTTGAAAGCTGGCCGACGGACCCGCTGCTGCTTCTTGTAGGTGCTGAGGTCGCCGCAGGCGTATCATTCTTCTTTTGTTTTTTAAAACGGGCAAATGTTCTACCCAGCATTTTAATCCTCCTGTTGATCCGCTCTCAGTCGTTTCAAACTTTCCCGACTTTGCCGAAAACGCGCGCAGTGATCGCTGCAGGGGTATGCGGTCTGAATATCACAAAAAAGGTGCCTCAGGGCCGGTCAATTTAGCCGTTGCCGGATGACAAAATCATCATGTTATTACAGTATATTATCTCAGAAAGACAATCAAAAGTCAAGAATCGCTCAAAGTATATACAATTACAGGGCCTTATGGAAATGCCCCCAAGTTGGTTTCTCGTCATCCCATATTCCATACAGGTTATATCGGCAATTATGGCAAAAAATTAAGGGCTCAAGACAGATTTGATTGACTCCGATTGCCCGGCTTTATATGATAAGGGCCCAAACAGTGCAGAGCTGTTGGCGTTTCCGACCTCGAATTCAATGGTATAAGATATGGATCGTCCGCTGATATCCAATTTTGTTATGAAATTTCTTTTAAACACGACATTGATCGTCATAACGATTTTTGCCTGCTTTGTGGAAAACATTTATCTGGCGCTCAGACCGCCTGAACCCGGAAAGACGGCCGCGCTGACCATTCGGGCCCGACAGCCGTTTACGTTTGATCAAAAAATAGCGCTGAGCTCAAGACGTATCCAGGCGCTTTCCCAGTTTGTCCCCGTTTTTAATTACGTTCCGGAACGTGTTAATGCATCCAAGAAAAAAATTCAGCTGCTGACCAATGAATTATTAGCCTATCAGGCCCGCAAAAAGGATCGCGTCGATGAACTGGTGTTAATGATCAACACTGAATTCGGTGTGGACGTATCGGCCAACACGATGTCCAAAGTGCTCCAATACCGCGATCTGAGAAAATTACTCAAAGGCATTTTAACGGTTGCAGAATCCATTCTTCAAAATAAAATCCTGGATGACCCCAAAAATTTAGAAGGTAAAAACGCCATCGAAATTCACGATCCCGCACTGGCATCGCCGGCGGTCACCGCCGTCGATGAACTGACATCCCTTCAAACAGCCCGACTGACACTGCTGCAAAAAGTCCAGGAGGTTTTCTGGCAGGTAGACGAATCCATCCTGAACCCTGTCTTAAAAATATCGCAGACCACCCTGCTGCCGAATCTGATTTACGACCAAAAAGAAAATGATCAGCGGCTGGATAAGATTCATCGTCAGTATCCGACCGAGGCCCTTACATTTCAGGCCGGAGACATTCTGGTTCCATTTCGTAAGGTAATCAGCGAGGAAGATATACTGCTGTTGAAGGCCTATCAGCAGCAGCAGATTAAAAAAATTTATCGCAACGCTCCCTGGGTGGTGTTTACCATTTTATTTATGATCATATTCTATAATCTGTTTCTTTCAAAGGTGATGATCAGCGGATCGCGCAAGGCGCCGCCGCAGCGTCCTTTGATTTCATTGTTGATTCTATGCGTTGTCGTTCTCAAAGGATGCCTGCTGTTTACCCCGTTGCCGATCTATTTCATTCCCTTTGCGTTTTTACCCTTAATGGTCATCTCATTGAATCATGGAAAGCTGACCGCCACCGGTACTGCCATGGTGGGCGCCATTTTGGTCAGCTTGTTTGCCGGTCCTCAATACACGATCGTGCTTTATCTGATTTTCGGCGGATTGGCGGCTACTCTGGTGTCTGCCAATATTCAAAAGCGCTGGCAAATCATACTGCCTTCCGTGATCGTGGGCCTCATCAACGCGCTGAGTGTAATGGCGCTCAGTCTGGATTGGCAGGCGGTCTTTCCGCCAACATCCAATCAGCTCAATATCAGCGCCCTGCTTCAGGCTGAGTCGTTCAACGCGGTATTGATGGAACGAATCGGCTGGGCTTTTGCCGGAGGGCTGGCCGCCGGGCCTCTGGCCCTGTTGCTGTTGCCGCTGCTTGAAATCAGCTGGGACACAGCTTCCACTTTTAAGCTCAATCGGTACACGGACCTGCAGCATCCGTTGTTGAAGAAATTGCAGCAAAACGCGCCCGGCACCTACCAGCATTCAGTGACTGTAGCCCATTTGGCGCAGGTTGTCGGTGAGGCCATTGGCGCCAATTCACTGCTTTTGCGTATTGGCGCTTACTACCACGATATTGGCAAAATGGAAGCGCCCAAAAATTTTATTGAAAACCAATTCAACAGCCCGAATCCACATGACTTGTTAGATCCCTGGGAAAGCACCGAATTGATCATCAGCCATGTAAAAAGCGGCATTAAAATAGCGATGGCCGCCGGCCTGCCCAGAGCCGTGGTGGATTTGATCATTCAACACCATGGAACCCAGTTGATGGAATACTTTTTTAATCTGGCGACCAAAGAACAGCCCCGGGAAACCTTGGATGAGCTTGATTTCAGATATCCGGGACCCAAACCCCAGACGGCTGAAGCGGCCATTCTGATGATCGTCGATTCGGTGGAAGCCGCATCCCGCACAATGCAGGATCCCACCCGCCTCAAGCTGGATAAAATGGTTCAGCTCATGGTGGGCAAACGTATTGCAGACGGACAATTCAGCCAGTGTGATTTGACGACTCGGGATATATCCAAGATTGTGCGCGCGCTGGTCGATGCCCTGGAAGTCTCATTTCACAGCCGCATTCGGTACCCGTGGCAGGAGAAGGTCAGCGCTCAAAGAAGATCCAGCTGGAATTTTAGAATCGGCGGAAAAGATAAACCGCCGCCCTCCCGCAGATCCTTTAAAATGTGATTTGTATGAAAATTAATGGTAATCGGTTAAACGAACAATTTAGGAACGCTTATGTCCTACAGCTTACTGGAAGGCAACGAAGCGATCGCCCGCGGGGCCGTTGCTGCCGGCTGCCGATTCTTTGCCGGCTATCCCATTACACCGGCAACCACTATTTATCACAGCATGCTCAACCTGCTGCCGCCCCTCGGCGGCATCTGCCTGCAGGGCGAGGATGAAATTGCCTCAATTGGATTTTGTCTGGGCGCATCTATGGCCGGCATGAAAGTCATGACGGCTACTTCAGGCCCGGGCATCAGTCTGTACAGTGAAAATCTGTCTTTTGCGATCGGCAGTGAAATACCGATTGTGATCGTTGACGTCCAGCGCCTGGGCCCCTCTACAGGCTCGGCCACCCGGGGGGCTGATGGCGATATCAATT
>JASFGN010000343.1:0-4516 GCA_050123735.1 Desulfobacterales bacterium
CTTGGCCCACCTGGGGACCCACCATTTCTACTCGCCGAATTTCCACTTCGTTGCCGGTCGATTCCACCAGGGCTTTATTCAATTCCGAACTGAAATCTTCACCGCTGCCGTATGAGCTGTCTGTTCGGATCAGAAATTCGTTGTCACTATCCTGGCCGAAGCGCTGCACGGATGATTTTCCCAGACCGATTGTGTCGAGGCCTGTTTTAATCGCATCGATTGGAACCGGTGCTTTGAACTTTATTTGGACCAGTGTGCCGCCGGCAAAGTCAATACCGAGCCTGGGACCCCCATGAAAAATCAACGCCACAGCACTGATGGCCAGACAGACGGCCGACAGGAAATAGGCAATCTTTTTTTTACCGATAAAATCAATGTTAATGTCAGGTTTGATAAACCGCATGAAGTCTTCTCTTTCAATACCCGCTTGCGCCAGACATGCGCTGCAGTGTTCGATGTTAACGCTTGAGCCTCAGAGCCTGCTAATGATTTGATTTTTTACGTCACGGTCGGCCGCCATAACCGTCATTTTTGTGCCCGGGTTAAGCGCTGCTTATTAGATACTGAGTGTTTTTACTTTGCGGCCGGCTAAAATGTAATCGAATATCAAACGCGACAGGATCAGTGCGGTGAACATACTGGCAATCACGCCCAGACTTAAAGTAACCGCGAATCCTTTCACCGGTCCGGTTCCGAATTGAAAAAGCACGACGGCAGCAATCAAGGTGGTCACATTGGCGTCGAGAATCGTCAAGGTGGCGCGATTAAAGCCGGTTTCAATTGCAGCTCTGGGTGTGCGTCCCAATGCCAGTTCTTCCCGGATGCGCTCGAATATGATCACATTGGCATCTACGGCCATACCGATGGTCAGGATAATACCGGCGATCCCTGGAAGTGTTAAAGTGGCACTGGCCGCAGCCAGTCCGGCGGCAATCAAAACAATGTTCAATATCAGGGCCACATCGGCAATCACACCGGCAGCTTTGTAATACACAATCATGAACAGCACCACCAGGATCCCGCCGATCAGCATGGAAATAAGCCCTTTGCGAATAGAGTCCGCCCCGAGGGAAGGGCCCACTGTGCGCTCCTCCAGTATGTTAACCGGCGCCGGCAGGGCGCCCGCCCGCAGCACGATGGCCAGGTCTTTGGCTTCCTCCAGGGTGAAATTTCCCGTAATGCGGGCCTGACCGCCGGCAATTTTTTCCTGAATGACGGGGGCTGAAGCCACGGTATTGTCGAGAACAATGGCCAGTCGTTTGTTCACATTTTCGCCGGTGATGCGCTCAAAATCCCGTGCCCCTTTTTTATCGAAATTAATGGAGACAAAAGGAATGTTAAACTGATCGAAATCAACGCGCGCATTGGTCAGGTTGGCACCGGTCAGCAGTGTGCGCCTTTTCAGTAAAAATGGCACCTTTGAAACTTTACCGGTTTCAGCATCTGTTTCGATCCGATAGAGTATCTCTCTGCCGGGCGGGACAGTGCCTTTTTCAGCAGCGCTGGCATCCAAGGTGTCATCCACCAGCTTGAATTCCAAAAGGGCGGTTCGGCCAATCAGGTCTTTGGCGCGATCGGGGTCTTGGATTCCCGGCAGCTGAATGAGTATTCGTCTTTGTCCCTGACGGCGAATATCGGGCTCAGCCACACCAAATTGGTCGATGCGATTGCGGATGGTTTCCAGGGCCTGATCGACTGCCAGCTTTTCAACATTTTCGGCTTCGGCGGGTGGCAGTTGCAGAATGATGTTGGTGGTGCCGCCTGATACGTTTTGGTTGCTTTTGAGCTGATCAAACGCGTCTTTGATGAGCGCATTGAATTTTTCGGCTATCTGCGCATCCTGGATAGTGGCGGTAATTTTGTTTCCCTCTATGCGATCCAATGAAACACCGCGCAGCCGCTCTTCTCTGAGCTGATCACGAATTTCTTGCATGATCCGCTCAACCTGTCCGTCTACGGCTTTGGCTGTGTCGACTTCCAGCACCAGATGCATCCCGCCCTGCAGGTCAAGTCCCAGGTTGATTTGTTTGTGCGGCCACAAAGCCGGCTCAAGGGTTGGAAGCACATAGATAACCGCTGTTACAATGACTGCAAAAACTAAAATCAGTTTCCATGAAAAATTTTTCAATGCTGAAATCCCTCTATTTTCAGTTCTAACCGATCCATAAACCACAGCCGCCAACAGCGTTCAGCAGGCTCCGCTGCAGGCAGCATCTTACAGTCCGCCAAATAGACAAATGGTTGAATCGCTAAACGCCTATTTTCGGCCCAGCGTTTAACGATTCAACCATTAAAATTGTCCTCAATCGCATTCGAAATGAATCCACTGCGAATGTTGCCGTTATTTTTTTTGCGGTTGCGGCTGGGATGACGGCTGAACCATGGCCGAGACATTGGAGCGCGCAACTTTGACTCTGACTTTGTCTGCTATTTCGACCGTTAAGGTCGTATCATCTATTCCAGTGATACGACCGTGCAAACCGCCGCTGGTAATAATGCGGTCTCCCTTTTTTAGACTCGATATCATATTTCGGTGCTCTTTTTGTTTTTTTTGCTGGGGTCGGATCAGCAGAAAATAGAAAATAACGAACATCAGGATAATCGGGATAAACCCGCCAAACCCTGCTGCACCCTCTCCGCCGGCGCCTCCACCCATTGCATAAGCGATATCAATCAAAATATTACCTCCTCTAATCGAGATACAGTCCGCTCTGATGGATTGGTCTCGTTGCTTACGTTTCGGCCCCCAGGACGTCACCATCCAGTGGTCTGAATACTAACAATTTTAGCGCATTTTTTAAGGATTTCAAGTTTATGTGCGAAATAACAACAAATCTTGCAACAAATTGTGCCACCAGATACAGCAATATAAAAAGGCTGTCAACATCGAATTCAGGTATTCGTCTAAGGCTTTTTGTGATTCTGATAGATGATGTTGCTGTCTCCCGGGGTCATGGACAGGTCACCTTCGATTTTGACACTCAGGCTGCGGCGCTCCTCCAACTCTGCGATTTCTTTTCGCTTTTTATTCAACAGATAATCAGCGACATTCACCGGTACGATACCGATTACAGCAGTAATTCCCGGTTTGAGAGTTTCCAAACTGAGTTTTCGAAGAAACCCAACGGCCAGTGTTTCGGTCGAGGCCACCAGCCCTTTGCCCTTGCAATAACGACAGGGATTGTAACTGCCGAATTCAATCGAAGGCCGAATCCGCTGGCGGGACATTTCCAGCAATCCAAATCTTGAAATCTTGCCAACCTTCGTTTTGGCTTTGTCTTCAGCGACAAATCGCCGCAGGTGGCGCTCAACTTCGGAACGGTGTTTGGGCTCGCGCATATCAATAAAATCGATGACAATCAGTCCCCCCAGATCTCTCAGGCGCAATTGGCGGGCAGCTTCTTCAGCTGCCTCGCGGTTGGTCAGCAAAGCGGTTTTTTCAATGGACCGCTCATGCTTGCTTTTGCCGGAGTTCACATCGATAGAGACGAGTGCTTCGGTTTGTTCAATCACAATGGATCCGCCTGATTTTAGATTGATGCGGCTCTCAAAAATGGGCGCGATTTGGTCTTCAATTCCAAATTGGGTAAATATCGGTTTGGCCCCTTTATACAATCGGACGATTTTATGGTGCTTGCGCGAAATAATTTTGATAAAGTTCCTGACCTCCTGAAACACAGTGGGCTCATCGATTAATATTTCAGTCACTTCCGGTGTGAAGTAATCACGTATGGACCGCAAAACGAGATGCCTTTCGCGGTAGAGCAGAGCCGGGGCTGTTTCCTGCATGACACTTTTTTTAATTGTTTTCCACAGTCGCAGCAAATATTTTAAATCTCGGGCCAGCTGGGTTTTGGTGCAATTCATGCCGACCGTGCGCACGATCAGGCCGAAACCTTCTGGAATTTTTAATTTATCGATGAGGTCCTTTAGGCGGCTGCGTTCATCTTCATCGGCAATTTTGCGGGAAATACCATGCTTATCGGTTCCAGGCATGAGCACCAGATAACGGCCCGCCAGAGAGACATAAGTGGTTAGCATGGAACCTTTTTTCATGAAGGGTTCTTTGGTGACCTGAACCATGATTTCCTGTCCGCGCCTGACAAGCTTTTCGATCGAGTGGTCACCGCCTTCGCTCTCATGAAAATAATCGCTGTGAATTTCATGTCGCTGCAAAAATCCGTGCCGCTCGGCGCCGTAGTCCACGAACACGGCCTGAAGGCTGGGCTCGATTCTGGATATGATTCCTTTGTAAATGTTGCCCTGGGTAATTTCCCGGGCAGCGCTTTCAACATAAAACTCTTCTAGTTTATTTGCTTTTATTGTTGCAACCCGACATTCTTCCGGATCAATAGCATTAATAAGGATCTTGATACTCATACAGAGATAGCCTTTTGATATTTAACGTCGACTGAAAATCACCGAGATTCCATTATTCCAACATTCCAAATCAAGTGATGCTTTGAAATGGCTTATTGCCTGAATATGCAATTGTCAATAACAAGTCAAACGATTT
>JASFGN010000344.1:0-4514 GCA_050123735.1 Desulfobacterales bacterium
CCGGCAATAAAAATTTACACCGTCGAAGTCGAACCCCCCACCTTTGAAGAACCCACGGCGGATTTTGAACGCGTCTGCCGGGCGCTCGAAAAGGAGCACGGGCTTAAGGACCTGGCGGTTGACCTATTCGCATTGCGGCAGCTGCCCACGGCGCTGCGCGACGGCGATTGGTGCGTAACGGTCAGTGTCTGGAACGACAAAGAAGTGGTGCGCTTCCGGCCCGGCAAGGCCGAGCGGGCATATGGATTGGCGATCGATGTGGGAACGACCACCGTGGCGGCCTATTTTTGCGATCTGACCACCATGGAAGTCGTCGATACCGTTTCGATGATGAACCCCCAGTGCAAATACGGCGAGGATGTCATGGCGCGCATTACCTATCATATGACCTCATCCGATGGTCTCAAGCGCATGAGCGATGACATTATCGAGGGGCTCAACGCGCTGGTCGATCAGGCCATCCAGAACACCTATCCGCCCAAAAAGAAAAAGAAAAAGAAGAAAGGTGAAGAGGGACCGGATGAATATGTGGAAGTACCCGAGGAAGGCAAGACCTATTTGCGCCTGACAAGAGAAGATATCGAAGATGTGACCATTGGGGGTAACACCGCCATGCATCATATTTTTTTAAACCTCAATCCGGAGCATGTGGGTCTGGCTCCTTTTCCCCCGGTGATCCATCACAGTCTGGATATTAAGGCGCGGGATATGGGCATTAAGATTAATCCCGCTTCTTATGTATTTGTGCTTCCCAATGAAGCCGGATTTGTGGGGGCGGACAACGTCGGTGTGCTGCTGGCCGAAGAGCCATACAAAAAAGACGAAGTGGCCCTGATTATCGATATCGGCACCAACGGCGAACTGGTGCTGGGCAATAAAGAGAAATTGATCTCTTCTTCATGCGCCACCGGTCCGGCGCTGGAAGGCGCCCAGATTGCTTTCGGTATGCGGGCGGCACCGGGTGCCATGGAACGCATCGCCATTGATCCCGAAACCAGGGAGGTGGATTATAAAGTCATTGGCCGAGATGCCTGGCGCAAATATTCCGAACCCAAGGATATGAAGGCCAAAGGCATCTGCGGTTCCGGTATATTGGACCTGCTGGCCGAGCTTTACTGCTCGGGCATCATAACCAAAAGCGGCGTATTCAACAAAGCAGCTTTAGACGGGCATCCGCGTTTCCGCATCAACCCCGATACCAAGCAGCCGGAATTCGTTCTGGCCTGGGCCGAGGAATCCAGCATCGATAAAGACATCGTGGTCACCCAAAAGGACGTGCGCCAGATTCAGCTGGCAAAAGGGGCCCTGCATGCCGGCTGTAAGCTCATGATGCGGCGCATGGGTTTGGATAAGGTGGATACGATCAAGATTGCCGGTGCCTTCGGCACCCACGTTGACCGGCAAAAGGCGTTGATTATGGGATTGTTTCCGGACTGCGAGATCGAAATGATTGAAAGTGTCGGCAATGCGGCCGGTGATGGCTGCCGGGCGGCACTGTTAAACAAGGACAAGCGCGATGAAGCCAACTGGGTATCGCGAAATGTGGAATATATCGAGCTCACTGTAGAAGGCGACTTCCAGACCGAATTCATGGAGGCCATGCAAATACCGCACATGAAGGATGAATTTCCGCATCTGGCCGGGATTGTTCCCGAGGAAATTCTAAAACAATAGCTTGCGGTGCATCTTGGCTTCTCAGAAACCAAAATGGGTATGTGTGACGGTTGATCCAGGAATTTGCGGCTTTCCGTGTGTGATTAAGGCCCGCAAAGCAGGTAAACGCATGGTTTCGCTGGAAATTTCCGGCTCGGATTGCGAACAGATTCAAAGGCTGGCTGAAAACCTGCAGGCCTTTTCGTTAAAGGATATTTTTTTGCCGCTGAGCCGCAATCCGGTTTATGCCGCGGCCGAAAAATCGGGTTGCCACCTGTCCTGTGCAATTCCGGTGGCGGTCATCAAGGCCGCGGAGGTGGCATTGGACCTGGCGCTTCCACGCGACGTCCATATCCAATTCGAAGCATGCCAGGAGCGCAACCCAAATGCAAAAATTAAAAGTGGTTCCGTTTAAAGCCGGTGAAGGCATATCGCATACCCTGACCCAGCGGCTGCTGGAAAAAGGCCGATCGTATGGCCTCAATGCGATCTTTCCGTTCGAGATCGATAAAATTGTAGTGGCCGAATGGGTCCATCTGAAATGCCGCTATGGCTGTAACCGGTACAATACGAACTGGTGTTGCCCGCCGGCGACACCGAATCCGGATAAAGTTCGGGCCATTCTGTCTGAGTATTCCACGGCGCTGCTTTTGGTAGGAACCACCAATTGTTCGGACTTTTATCGGAACAACGAAAGCAAGCGGATCTCGCAGGTGCGCTGCTGGAAAGGAACCATCAGCCTGGAGCGACTGCTGTTTCTTGAGGGATATTACAAGGCTTTCAGCCTTGTGGGGGAGTGTTGCGCTCTCTGCAAGGAATGTGCATACCCGGATGATTGCCTGTTCCCGCAAGAAAAAAGACCATCGGTGGAATCATTTTCCATTGATGTCATTGGAACTTTGAAGAATCTGGGTACGACTTCTGCGGTGGCCGCTAAAACCTGTGAAAACTACAGCTATTACGGCATTATTTTGCTAGAATAAGTTACTGTGAATTTCAATCGAAAATGTTTCTTGACAATTTTAGTCGACAATGATTTCAAAATTAAGTTAAGAATAGTTGTAAATCTAAGAGGTGACCTCGCAGACTGAAGACAACTGGTATTCTCAGCAAGTAATGCTAATTCAACCATGAAAGGAGGTGATGAAACCAGCGTTTATACAATTTTATGTAGAAACGTGACCCCCAAACAAATAAGAAAGGAGATTCCCAATGGCCAAACAATTGTTGATTGATGCCTATCGGGGGAAAAGAACCGAAAAACCACCCTGGGTGCCTTACGCAGGGGTTCATTGCGCTTTTTTGATCAATGAGCCTGCTGACAAAATGCTCAAGGATCCCGAACTTCTGGCGAAAGGTGTTGTTAATGCCGCCAAGAGGTACAAGGCTGACGGAATTCCGCTGGTCTTCGATCTTTCGGTAGAAGCCAATTCTGTCGGTTGTGAGCTGAAATGGTGGGCCGACAATGTGCCCTCCGTAACAACCCATCCCTGTTCCAATAAGACTCCCAAAGATGCCGGGCTTAAAATGCCAACCAAGGAATCGGGTCGCTGGCCGGTGCTTTACGAAGCCGCAAAAATTGCCAAACCCCAGCTGGATGAACTCGATTGCGTTATGATGGGTCTTTTCTGCGGGCCGTTGACCCTGGCCTCCCATCTGGCAGGCGTGCGCATCTTTACAGACGTTTACAAAAACCCGGAGTTTGCCGCCGAGGTGATCAAATTTGCCGGTGAAGTCGGCGCGGCAGCCGCTGGATTCTATGCCGAAATGGGTTCGGAGATTATCGCCATTGTCGATCCTGTGGCCTCCCAGATTAAATCTGAGACCTTCCAGAAATTCGTCACCCCCAACTCGCAACCGGCGATCAAGGTGATTCATGATGCCGGAAAGACTTCATCCTTTTTCATCTGCGGTGACTGCACCAAGGTCATGGAAGATGTCTGCAAGATCGGAACCCACGGCTTTGCCATCGATGAACAGCTCAACATGCTGTTTGTGCGCGACATGGCCCGCAAACACGGGGTTGGTTTTGGCGGCAATTTGAAGCTGACGCTGGCGCTGAGTCTCGGGTTGCTGTCTCCCAGAGAAGACGCGATTGTGAGCCTGGCGGCAGGCGGGCATGAAGGTTATACCTTCGCCCCCGGCTGAGACATGCCCTACGATGTTCCGGTGGAACATATGGATCAGGCCATCGAAGTCAGAGACTGGTTTGAACAATATTATGCCAAGTATCCGGAATCTTGGTAAACAATCATAGAAAGGAGGATTCGGATCATGGCAGACAAAATTAACATTGATGTTCTGACCTTGGACAGTGTCCAGTGCGCCGCTTGCGGCTACATGATGGAGTCCATCGCCGCTCTGCCATCTGACGTCCAGGAAATGATCGTATACAAGGAATGGTCGATCAAAAACAAAGATGGGATCGGCAAGTTTATTGAGCTCAAGGGCAAAGTGTTGCCGACCATCTGCATCGAGCGGGATCTGGTTTTTGAGAGCATCATTCCGCAATACGAGGAACTCATCGACGAGATGGCCAAACGGGCGCCGAGCGACGAAATGCGTAAACGCATTCAGTCCCTGCGCGACCATGGATTTGAGTTCGATAAAATCCAGGAGAACCTCGCCAGAGCAGGAGCCGGCAAGGCAACCCGCGTGGATTCCAAAGTCGAATGATAACATCATAAACATTTACAAGCCGGGTCCTGAATAACGCCCGGCTTGTTTCATTTTACCGAAGAGGAGACCTGTTTATATTGGAAACCAATGATGCGGTTGAAAAATTGAAAAAGTTCGTCCTGGAACATGATCTGCCCCATGCGGACCTGGCCTTGTTTGGCATTAAATGTCCTTATTGCGGA
>JASFGN010000345.1:0-4510 GCA_050123735.1 Desulfobacterales bacterium
CAAATCACGTCCAAGAGCAAGGCGTGAGCTGACGAAAAAGCGCAGCATACATAGAGTATGTGAGCATTTTAAGGAGGTTCACAACGCGGCTATTGGGCGTTAGATGCATTTTTGAGATGGGTTCTAACAAGGTTTACCATCTGATCCGTGTATATTCGGCTTTCAAAATCAAATTAGAATTTATTTGCAGATTGGCTTTGGACGGGTCAGTGTTGGCCTTATGGATCAGTGCCGGATCAGTCCTGAAATTCGCGCCGATAGGTCTTGCCGGATCCCATCATCACGCTTATGGGGTGGAGCGTTTGAATGTTTTCGCATACAATTTTAATCGCCGCAGCGATCGGTATGGAAATCAACGCCCCGACAATTCCCCATAGCCAGCCCCAGAATAAAAGCGAGAGCAGCACCACCACGGGGCTTAAGTTCAACTGATCCCCCATCACTTTGGGAGCCAGGGCATTTCCCATACCCATCTGGATGGTGGTCACCGCTAACAGGGTAATGACCGCGGGCCAGATTGACGGATAATATTGAACCAGCGCGAGCAAAACAGGCGGAATGGAAGCCACGATCGAGCCGACCGTAGGAATAAAATTAAGAAAAAACGCCAGCGCCCCCCAGGTTACGGCAAAATCCACTCCAATTAATTGCAGCGCCAGCCATACGAGAACTCCGGTGGTAGAACTTATCAGAAATTGCAAAGACAGATAACGCCGAATCTGCCCGGTAATAGAAAAGGTAATCTGGCTGATCTGGTCGGCGTTTTCAGTTGAAAAAGACTTGAGAATCTTGTAGCGGAAAAAAGGTTTGCCCAGCAGGATAAAAAAAAGAAAAATAATGACCAGAACCAGCTGGGAGATAAACACAAATATGGATCGTGAAAGAGATGCCAGAAAGCGGCCAATGTTCTGTCCCCAGTTTATGCCCGCCAGGGGATCAAACTCCATGTTCCATCTGCTGGTGACCAGCGTGATCAGCTCTGCAAAACGCGCATGGTATTTCGGGTAAGCAGCAGCAAAAGCGGCAAACCGTGCATACAGAAAGGTAAAGGATAGATAAAAAATGCCTATCAAAATGATCAGGATGATGATAACCGCCAGGGTGGCAGGTATCTTGCGGGCCGTCATAAAGTTGATGGCCGGACCGATCAGAAATGACAGCAGCCAGGCAATAATCAACGGCAGAATCACCGATTGCGCGGCTCTTAGCACTACCCCCACAGCCACCAGCACCAATATGCCCAGAAAAATAAATGTAACCTTGCCTCTGTCAAATTCCATCTTCAGATCTTTAGGGATACTTCCGGCAGAAAAATTTTTGCAAAGATTATCGCAACCCGGCCCGCCGGGTCAACTGCAAAGTTCCAAACCCTCGCATTTCGAAAATCCTATTCTATGATCCAGATAAAAATAAATTAAAAACCTGTCTTTAAAATTTTTGTGCAGCCTCCCTTAGCAACTTTTGCACTGCGGGGTCAAACCAGCAGTTCAGGAAATCATCAGCATCGGATTGGCGGATCTTGTCGTATTGAGACCGCACCGCTTCAACGCGGTTTTTTTTTGCCAGCGCGAGTCCTCGGGTTGGCACAGCCGTCAGGGCCGAGATTTTGGCAACAGCCTCCTTTTCCACATCTTCGAAGCTAACGACGGCATCCACCAGGCTGAATTCAAGCGACTGCTCCGGCTCCAGGAATTCTCCGCTAAAGACCATTTCAGTGGCCCGGCGATCGCCAACGATCTGCCGTAAAATTAAATCAGCCAGAGCGGGGACCGGCACACCGAGCTTGACTTCATTAAGCCCAATAAATTTGCGGCCTGCCGCAATCAGACGAAAATCCGTACTCAAGGCCAGAATCGCGCCTCCGGCAGTCGCGTGACCGGCGATGGCACTTGCGGTGGGTATCGGCAGGGTATACAGATCCAACACCGCCTGGTTCAGCGTGACATAAAAGTCAATCATTTCAGCGCGGCCCAGTTGAAGCAATCCCGGCAAATCCAGGCCGATGCAGAAAAATTTGTCCCCACCCGCCAAAACCATTCCTTTAAATTGATCCTTTATGCCGATAAGCGCCTTGCCTAAATCATCGACCAATTCAGGACTGATTGCGTTGGTGACGCCGCTGTTTAATTGCAAAAGGGCTATGTCCTCATGCGCCTCGAGATTGACCCTGGGCATACATCCTCCTGACGGCTTCTAAAATGTGTGAAAGACCAACACCGGCTTTTTCTTTAACCACAACATCTGCAGCGTAAAAAGCAGGCTCGATGTTCACTTCCACGATTTTGGCCCCTTTTTGCCGGGCCACGACGGGCAAAGATGCTGCCGGCTGGACCACCGCGGAAGTGCCGATAACCAGCATCAGTTTACAGCTCGACGATTCCTGATAGGCTTTCTCCAAAGCACCTTCGGGCAGTTGCTCGCCAAACAACACCGTGTTGGGCTTGAGCACCCCGCCGCAATCGCAGTACGGTGGCATGCCGTCCGGCACGCCGGGAGCCAGGTATTCTTTGCCGCATTGCAGGCAATAGGTCTCCCTGAGACTGCCGTGAATTTCGGTTACGTTCCGGCTGCCGGCTTTTTTATGCAGCCCGTCAATGTTCTGCGTAATCACGTGGCGCACGATACCCATGTTTTCAAGCTCCGCCAAGGCCGTATGCGCCTTGTTGGGCTGATAGGCATCATAGTTGCGGATGAATTCACCACGGATGGTCCAGTATTTAGACGGATCCTCCCTGAAGGTCTCGATGGACGCATAAAGCATAGGATCATATTTTTCCCACAGGCCGCCCTTGGAGCGAAAGGTGGGAATACCGCTTTCGGCTGAAATCCCGGCACCGGTTAAAGCCACGCATTGTTTCAGTTCAACCATTAAGCGCGCAACCTCTTTATAAATTGATTCCATTTAAACTGTTCCCAGAAATAAGATGCATATCAGTTCGATTCTTGAGGAATATATCTTAAACCATCTCAAAAATACGAAGATCCTTCAAGCGCAAATGTACATCGGATTTTAAAGACGATGCAGAGACAATCTATGCCAGCGGCATAGGTTTAAACCTATTGAGGAATGATCGCATTTCATTACCCGGCTGGAGTGGATGGTGTAGTCAAAAGCTCGATTTCGCCAGGCATCTTTTGTCGAAATGACGAGGAAGTTAATTCCGCTTTAAATACAGCCGGCAACCCCAACAAAAACTGGCTTCACAAATGTTTAACTTTCACCGATCACATCTTCCCTGAAGTCCGCTATTATGGGCTCAATACCAGCGAGATGGTCGATCTGGGCAATGTGAATCACCGCATCTCCCTGGTGAACCAGCGGCAGATTCAGCCGTCCAATAACCATCCCGGAGACGGGAGATTCAATCACAGCTTCTTGACCGCCAAAAGGATCTGCAATAACACCGATCTTTTTGTTTTTGGCTACTTTGGCGCCCAAAGGGACATTCATGTGCAGAATACCCGAAGCCGGTGCGCGAAGCCAGGTGGTGGCATCGGCAACCAACGGCTCGATGACCGCTTTGCGAGCCCGGCTGGACCTTAACATCCCGATGGTTTCCATGACGGATACAATGCCGCGTATCCCGGCTCGGATGGCAAATTCATCAAAGCGCAGGGCCTCACCTGCCTCGTATAACAGAAAAGGAATGCCTTTTTCGGCCAGCGCCTGTCGCAGTGAGCCATCACGGATGTTCGCATTAATAATAATCGGGACGCGAAAGGCCTGCGCCAGACGCAGTACTTCCGGATCGTCTGTGTTTGCACGAATCTGGGGGAAATTGGTGCGGTGGTTGGAACCGGCATGTAAATCGATGCCGTGAGTGCTGTTGGCAACGATCTCGTCCATAAAGATGTCCGCCAGCTGTGAAGTCAGCGAGCCTTTTTCTGATCCCGGAAAAAAGCGATTCAGATCGCGGCGATCCGGGGAGTAACGTGACTGCTTCAAAAAACCGTATACATTTACCACTGGAACGGCAATCAGCGTTCCTTTCAGCTTTTTGATTTTTTTGAGTTTCATCAGCCGTCGAATGATTTCAGTGCCGTTGATCTCATCCCCGTGAATGGCGGCACTCACAAACAGACGCGGGCCTTCCTGGTTGCCGTGGATGATGTGCACCGGCATCGTCATTTCGGTGAGGGTATACAGTCGGGCCACCGGTATATGGATCGTCGCCTGCTGACCGGGCTTTAACTTTGAATCCGCTATTGATATGGGACCGCGCATTATCCTTTGCCTCTGGTACGGGTTTTCCCGGGGCCGGCATTTTTTTCGATGTACTCGATAAGCATGCCCGCAACATCTTTGCCGGTGGTTTTTTCGATACCCTCCAGACCGGGTGAAGAGTTTACTTCCATGACGACCGGACCGTGATTTGACCTGAGCATGTCGACACCGGCCACCCTCAACCCCATGATTTTGGCCGCCCGGGTTGCTGTGGAACGCTCTTCGGGAGTGATACGTACATTTTCAGCGCTGCCACCTCGATGGAGATTGGAACGAAATTCACCT
>JASFGN010000346.1:0-4503 GCA_050123735.1 Desulfobacterales bacterium
GACCCATACCCGGCTGCTATATTTGAATACCACCTGCAACAGCTTATTGGATATGATCCGATAGGCGCTATTCGTAAGTGCTTTCATTAATTCTTCTTCTTTTTCCACAGTAGCGACCGCTATGATCCGGGGTCCTTCACCCACCGCAACGTAATATCCCCCTAATAACCTGAGGCCGAGCTTCTCAAGTGACGGGTTGTACTCATTGGAGACAAAGTTAGAATAATCATCAAATTTACCTGGGATCACATCCCAGCTTTGGGCGAAAAGAATCGTCATGTGCTGCCTCCTATGGTAGCGGAAAATTTCTCAAGCTGCTGAGATCATCTAAACCAGATACTTCTGAGCGTTTGACTACATTTTAAAAATACGGGTCATGAGCTCTGCCAGGTATTCGTCCTGTTTTTCTTTCTTTTGGGTATATTTTGCCGGGCGTGTCTGAACCCAATAGAGATTTTCAGGGAAAGTAAGATCAGAATCAAAAACCCACTCCATGTCCTGCGGCATGTCGAAATGGGCCTCAACATCTTTGGCGATCCGGACAATCTCCTCGAGCTCCTCTTTATTCAGGCAGGGTTTCTCTTGAAGCTCAGCGGGGACTTTAGCGATTCGAATACCAGAGGCCTTATAGACCACCATTTTGGTTTTTTTGTTGATCGTTGTTTCCGTTTTCCCGCTTTCTTTGTCCACAATAAAGCTATCGGGTGTAATCTCGCCGCTTACAACGCTTTCGCCCAATCCCCAGTTTCCTTCGACGACTGTTTTGGAGAGGTCTCCTGTTGTGGGTAAGACGGTAAGGGTCACACCGGCGCATTTGGCGTTGATCATTTTTAATACCGCCACCCCGATCGGTGCTTTATCCAGCTCCATGTTATTTTCAAGGCGAAAAGCAATGGCACGGGTTGTAAAGGCACTTCCCCAGACCTGAATGACTTTTGTGACGAGATCCTTTTTGCCGCAAACATTCAGATAGGTTTCCATTTGTCCGGGCATGCTGATGGCCCCACTGGAACGAATGGCCACCGGTACATTCGGGCAAACCACCTGCTCACAGAGTTTTTCATAGTGCTTCCAGAGCTCAAGTTTCATATCATCGGGCATCTCCTTGGATTGGATGACGCTTCGGATAAAGCGACTGGCTTCGATCTGTTTGCCGACTGCATTTTTTAAGCCTTTTTTGTTTTTGAGAACATATGCGCGAATTTCTTCACCTGCGCCGGTTGTTTCCATAAATCGTTCATATCCGTCAACTGAAATTGCAAATCCAGGCGGCACCTGCATTCCGAGGTGAACCATTTCACCCAGATTTGCACATTTTTTCCCCACCATGTCGTTGTGCTCGCTGCGAAGCTCAAAGAACCAAAAGATCCATTTGTTTGCCATGGTGATCTTCCTTCTTTTACAGAAAGCGGCAGGGTAGGGGGCCCACTATTTTTTCCGGGGCCCCCTCACTGCTTCCGCCTTAACTCGATTAGTCTTGAATATAAACCGTACCCAGGTTTGCATCTACTTTAACCCGCTGGCCGGACTTGATCTTCTGGGTGCCTTCGAAAACGTTCATAACCACCGGGATACCATATTCTCGGCCGACAATGGCGGCATGGGAAAGGCTGGCACCCCGATCCACGATTACGCCTTTGATCATTGAAAAGATGGGTGTCCAGCTGGGAGACGTGGTGGCCGCCACGAGGATATCGCCTTCCTCGACCAGATGGAGTTCGTCTTCGGTCATGATGACCCGTGCGGTGCCCTCTGCTACCCCAGGGGATCCGCAGGTTCCATACAGGTCGGCCTTGAGTTCGGGGCGCACCTCCGGCATTGCACCGACGACAACCTTTAGGGCGATGGGATCATTGGACTGCACCAGAACCCCCATGGCCTGATCCATGTCGAATCCTTCCTTTAGCATCGCCGGCGGGTTGGGTGTCTTTTGCCATTCTTCCCATTCAGCCTTTCGGCGCTCGACGATATAACGCAGGTCAAACTGATCCGGGTTGATGCCAGCGCGGCGCACCTCATCTGGAATAAGGAAGAAGATGTCTTCACGATCATCGATGGTGCCTTCTTTGACGAAACGGTCGCCGAGGCCCAATGCGCTTCTGCGCATCATGGCATGGGTGTAAAGATCAAGATAATGATCGTGCTCCTCGCTAAAGATACCGCTTTTTTGAGCCAAACGCATCAGTTGCTCAAACCAACCCTTTTGCTCCTGAGGCACCTTATCCAGTACCTCTTTTTCGGCGGCCTCCCTTTCTTTAGCAACCTTACCGCGTTCCTCATCAAGGTTGAATCCCCCTCCCTTCATGAGAAACTGCTTGACATTGCTTAGGGCCGGTGTCGGGTCTTCTACCCAGGTTGGCAGATTGATTTCCGACATGCGCTGCATGCGCCAGCCATCTTCGTTCATGAAATCCATAAAATCCTTCGAGAACGCTTGACCCTTCTCCGAAGTTGCCAGTGCGGCAGAAATATTTGAGGGCTCGTTTTGAAGAAATACATCCGCCAGGCCTTCTTCTTCTGCGCGTTTGGAAAATTGCCAAAGGCGACGGTCGACCTGAAATACCTTGTTGTCGAACCCAGATACCAATCTGTGAAACGTCGGCGAGGTGTCATCGATACCGGCCAACTCGCGGCACATGTTTTCAAAGAGAATGTAGGCCGTGTAGGTTCCGTACATCATATACATGTGGATTTCCCACATGCGCCGGCAGGTGTTGATCGTTTCTTCAAAGTTGTCTAAAAGTTCTATATTCGTTGCTTCATCCAGTTTCAGGGCTTTGAGGTGTTCATAGCGTTCCAAAATTTCTTTTATAAAACCGCCCCACAATCCTTCGTAATCTTCTATAAAGGGCAAAATTGCTTTGCGAAATCGTTCTTCTCGGCGCTGTTTTTCCTCTTGCGATTTCACCAATAGCAGTGTCAGGTATCCGCCGCCTTTCATAAACCGCCAGTCCCAACCTTTAACGGTCGGCAGACTCAACTTCTCAGCACCATATTGCATGCCATGGCGGCAAAAATTAATCCAAAACCATCCAAACATGGGTGTCCACGGCGGTATGGAGTGGGTGCCGTCTAAAAACCATGCCGGTGATTGCTCGAAATCCCTTTCGGGATCGAATTCCAAACCGGGGACCACATCATAAATCTTCATATTAGCCTCCTTTCTTTGGATTGATATTCCAAAATTGACGATTGCATAGAGCTGTCGGAGAATCAGTTGCAGCTTTTTTGATTTACATTAATTTTTCCTTACCCCGCAAGTTGCGCGACAGCCAATGCTGTCAGCGTTTGCCTGCTGATTGCGATGAATTTTTTGGCGGATGCGTTGGCATATCCTCAATCGTCTCTTGCAGATCCAGCACCTGCAGCCGATCGACGCCGGGTATGCCTTCCGGGCTGTAGCCCAGGGATCGGTAGTACTCGTCCAGTAAAAGCTCCAAATTGCTGACAATCTGATCCGTTGCTGGGCCGGCCTGCTGTAAAGGCTCGGTGAGCATGCGAGCAGGCAGGGTATCGTCTTTGCGATTGAATCCTTCGCGGACGTTGAAACAGCGCTCCAAGCAGACAATGCGTTCTCCGATGTTCAGTAAATTCTCGGCATCCTCAAAATCTGTGATGCCGGTTGCCGCAACCAGAAGCCGGGCGTACATAACGGAGTCTAATCCTGTATTCCCAAAGGTACAAGCGATAAGGGAATCTTCAAGGGCTTGTTCTTTCTGAACCCGGGCAATCAAATCGCCTTTACCGCTTTCAATCAGAGGATCCGCCTGACCGGTAAATTCCTCCCGGGGGCGGCCGTACATGTGGCTGCCACCGATGTTTGAAGTGGCCATACTGAGCGCATACCCTTTGACCCCGCGCGGTTCGTATCCCGGAAGCTCCAGGCCTTTGATATGCATGGCAAAGGCTTCGGCACCGCCGCCGATTTGCTCGGCGGCCTTTTTGACCCCCTCTCCCAGCAGCCGGCCAAGGCCCTCTTTATTGCCGATTTTTTTGATCAAGGTAAAGATAGCATCTTTATTGCCCCAGGTAAGCTCTATACCATTGGTATCGGTAGCAGAAATGATGCCTTTGGTAAACAATTCACAGGCAAAGGCGATACAAACGCCAGTGCTGATCGTATCAATGCCGTAAGCGTCGCAGAGCGCATTGGCATCAATGACAAACTGTCGATCATTAAGGCCCAACAGGGGACCGAAAGCAAAAATAGTTTCGTATTCAGGGCCATCGATCTGTGAGCCGCTAAAAGGCCCTCGGGTAACCTCGCGCATGCCGCCGCAGCGGGTCATGCAGGCATAACAGCCGGTCCGGGTCATTTTCAATTCATAAAACCGGTCACCGGAAAGGTCTTCGATGGTGGCGAAGCTTCCTTCGCAGTAGTTTTTGGTCGGCAAAATGCCCAGCTTGTTGACGATTGTAGTGATGTACGGTGTTCCCAAGCTGGACATGGTTTTTTTACGCGGATGATCTTTTAAAATGTCGATCTGGCTTTTGATCAATCCT
>JASFGN010000347.1:0-4501 GCA_050123735.1 Desulfobacterales bacterium
GGTGTCCATGGGCGTCTGGGTCAATGTGGGGGCCCGCGATGAAAAGCCGGCTGAAAGCGGGCTTTCTCATTTTATCGAGCATATGATTTTCAAGGGCACCCGTCGCAGATCCGCCTATCAGATTGCCAAAGAATTTGATGCCATCGGTGGGCACACCAATGCGTTTACGACCATGGAAAACACCTGCTATCATGGCAAGGTAATGGACTCCCATACGGACACGATGGTCGATATCCTCTCTGATATTTTTTTGAATTCCGTATTTGACCCACTGGAAATCGAAAAAGAACGCCCGGTTATTTTGCAGGAAATCAAAATGGTCAAAGAAAGCCCGGATGAATATGTTCATCTGCTTTCGGGCCAGAACTTTTGGGGTGATAACCCCCTGGGTCGCTCCATTTTAGGCAGTCAGGAAAATATCATTCAGTTTGACGCCGATCAGATCAAAAATTATTTCCATCGCCTGTATCAACCGGATCGAATCGTTGTATCGTTCGCAGGCAATGTAGACCATACGCATTTAACCGACCGATTGGGCCCGGCTTTTGAATCCATTGAACCGGGCAACGACATCAGCGAGCGCGTCACCCCACAGAGCCAGGGACTTGTTAACGTTAACGATCAGCAACTGGAGCAGGTTCATATTTGTCTGAGCACGCCGGGGCTCTCGGTAAAGGATCCCCGTCGCTATGCATGTTCCTTACTGAATACGATTTTGGGGGGGAACATGAGCTCGCGGCTTTTTCAAGAAATCAGAGAAAAACGGGGCTTGGCCTATACTGTCTATTCATTTATGATGTCCCATGTGGACACCGGAATGTGCGGCATCTACCTGGCAGTCGATCCAACCAAAGCGCTGGAAACGACTGCTCTGGTGCTTGCCGAATTAGACAGGTTCAGCTCAAAGCCGGTATCGCCCGCCGAACTTAAAGGTGCGGTCGAATACACCAAGGGAAGTTTGCTGCTCGCATCGGAAAGCAATGAAAATCAAATGGTGCGCAATGCCCAGAATGAAATTCATTTTAATCGCGACGTCACCTTGCCGGAGGTTATCGAGCAGGTCGAATCGGTGACAGCAGGAGATATTTTAGCGCTTTCCAAAAGCGTGTTTATCAGAAAAAAAATGGGATTAACGCTGCTGGGACCGGTTAAAGACCCAAAGCCCTTCGAAGATGTTCTGTATAAATAACCCCCCGGTTCTGGGTTCAGAGGTTGATTGGCCACTGGCTTCTTGCTGCTGGCTGCTTGCTTATAGCCGGCCTCAACTTGATTCCCAGCTTTCTGCCGGTAACCGGAGACCAGCAACCAGTAGCCTAACGAGATACTGAAACCGAATTCGGCTCCGAAGATAGATCTGAAGCAATATATTGATGAGTAATTCCCCCGTTATCAAAATTTTGCGCCTGCGCCCGGACGCGGACGCCGATATCCCCTTTCCCCGTTATATGACCGCTCAATCGGCGGGTATGGATCTATGTGCCGCCATCCAGCAAGATCTTGTTTTGGACAAAGGTGATCGTGCCTTACTCCCGACCGGTTTTGCGATCGCTCTGCCAACAGGCTTTGAGGCCCAAATCAGGCCACGCAGCGGGCTGGCCATAAAGCATGGCATCGGGCTGATCAATTCCCCTGGGACCATCGATGCCGATTATCGAGGCGAAATAAAAATTGCCGTTATCAATTTAGGCTCCGGGCCATACACTTTTCAGCGCGGGGATCGGATTGCCCAAATGGTCGTGCAAAAGGTTTATGTCGCCCAACTCGACGTTGTCGAAGCACTGGACGAAACCGTGCGCGATAGGGGGGGCTTCGGGCATACAGGCAAATAAGGGGCCCAAGGTGCAAGGCCCAAGGCGCATGGTGATAAAAAACCGTATTCATCTTATTTCAGCCTTGAGCCGTGTGCCCTGCGCCGTACACCGTAAAGCAAAATAATTTATGAAACTTGAATTAGAAAGAGTGCGCCACTGCAGCGATTACCATCTGGCTGTTTGCGTTTTGGCCAGCGGCAGCAAAGGCAATGCCATCTACATCTCCGACGGCATTACCGGCATCCTGTTGGATGCAGGACTTTCGGCATCTGAAATCAAACGCCGTTTAAAATCGAGGGGGCTGAGCCCCAAGGACCTGGACGCTATTCTGCTCAGCCATGAACACAGCGACCACATCCAGTCTGTTGGCGTTCTTTCCCGCCAGTTAAAGCTGCCGATTTACCTCAGCCGCAAAGTCAAAAAAAGCGCCCCGCTCGGAAATTCGGTGCATGAGATCCGGACGTTTGAATGCGGTCTGCCTTTTCAGATCAATGCGATGACCGTGCATCCCTTCAGCATCTCCCACGACGCCGCAGATCCGGTGGGATTCACCATCGGGCAAAACGGCCGCCGCATCGGTATCGCAACCGATCTGGGCAGCGTCACCCCCCAGTTAAAAGCGCAACTTAAAGACTGCCATTTACTTATTTTAGAAGCCAATCATGATCCGCAGATGTTGATGAACGGACCCTATCCTTGGCCCTTGAAAAAACGAATCCAGAGCCGCCGCGGGCATCTGTCCAATCAACAGTCAAAACACCTGCTTCAAGAGTTGCATCACCGGCACCTTCAGCACGTCATTTTGGCGCATCTAAGTGAAACCAATAACGACCCCCAAAAGGTCCTGACGGAAATTTCCAGTGCCTTTAGCAACCCCAAACCGCGTTTGACGGTTGCCAGCCAGCACCACAGCAGCGAGATCATCTATCTCAAATAACCGTTTTCGGGACATTTCGTTACCAAAATTTGTCATTTATAATAAGCTGCTGAACTATCAATTGGCGTATTGGAGTAATGGAGTGTTGGAGTGTTGATAAGAAGCAAAGATTGTCAATGGTTCAATTTCGGCATCCATTACTCCAGTACTCCAGCTTTAGGAACATTGCTGAGCCTGTCCGCATTGACATCCTTTCTACAGTGACTACGTTAAATTTATTGATCAGCAAGGTACTTCAAAGTTAAGAGGCAATACCGGCTGCACACTCATGTTCATTCAAGATTCAGGTATAAACTTGGAGGTAAACACCGTGGCGAATAAATATGCAGCCCGAAAGATGTTTGATGAAGGCGTTGCAGCCTATATAAAAAGGGACTTTAAGAAAAGTATCGACCTGCTTTCACGCGCAATAGAATACGATTCCTCCCTGGCTCTTTTTTACGTCAGCCGGGGGGCTGCCCGTTTAAAGCTGGAAAAGGCGCGTGAGGCAATATCCGATTTTAATCGCGCCATCAATTTGGATGAGGGTTATGTCCGTGCCTACCATTTGCGGGGGTTGGCCTACGAAAAATTGGGTGAATTTGCCCGGGCCTTTCAGGATTTTGATCGCGCTCTCGAGATAGATCCCGAATATGGCGCCGCCTACCACAGCCGTGAAACCATGCTTTCAGATTCGAAGAAATCCGACCCGGGATTCGAAGATTTCGAAATGGTCAACCACCTGATGGCCATGCGCTTGAAGGACTTTGATGAAAAAGTGCCCAGCGATCTGGCAATTTAGGATTCAGAGGCCAGAAGACAGAAATCAGATGTCAGAAATAAGAAAAATCGATTCTGGAGCATCTGATTTCTACCCTCTGCTGGCCGCGGCGACTTGTCGCGGCGAAGTCACGCTTCTATCGTGACGAAGACGGGCCCTCTGATAACATTTATCGCGGTTCGATTCCTTCGGCACTGATGCCATGGATGTAATATTTGGTATCATTTAAGAAATGCAAAAATATCACTACAAAAGCAATTGATGCTTGAATCATCAACGGTTTGTTCTGATATAAAATGTCGAGTTGCCGGCGCAGGTCGCTTTTGGAATTATGCGCAAAATAGGTTGTAAAAAGACCATCCAGCAATTGCTCGCGATCCGGCTTTGTCACCAGATCAATTCGACCGCTGAAAGAATAATCCATCGCTTCCAGAATCAATTTGCGCTGCTCGGCCAGGTTTTTAAAATGGTAACCGAGTAAGTGCATGAGCGTCCTCTGTGCTTCTTTCAAACTGGCATCACAAACAGCTTCAAAAAGTATTCGCAATGCATGATCATTGCCGATGGACTGATGCTGTCGAATCAATGAAAGCAATACCGTATTTTTAAAAAGCTGATGCAGCCGTCGAGCGCCATTCATCGCTGTCGCCGGCACGCGCTCATTGGAGGGCATATATCCGCGATAATTGTTGACAAACATCAGCTGAAACACGTTTTTAAAGAAATCAACCCCCGCGAGGGGATCTTCCAGTTCAATGCGCATGTCCAGGGTGTTGTCCAGGCGATCGGCTAACTTAACGTGCACCAGCTGCGGTGACTGGCCGGCGCTTTCAAGCAGCCGACCGATATATTGATAATAGGATTCTCTTTCCGTCCTTGTTAAAGCGATGATATGGCTCAGCAACTTGGATTCGTTTTCGTCAGACAAGCGTTCCAGCAGGCTGTAAAGCCGGCCTTCCATATCTTTCCAGCGGCTCGCATCGAAATCATTGG
>JASFGN010000348.1:0-4499 GCA_050123735.1 Desulfobacterales bacterium
GTCCCACCGCACACCATCAACTGCGTTCTAACTTTATTCATGCCGGACTCCCGCACATGATCATTGAATATTCAATTTTCCTTCTTACCATGACCCATCCAACCCCCGAAGTCCATTGACGTACAAACGGCCACTGGCAACAAAAAGGGAGTATTTCGTCAACATACAGGGCAGCTCATAGAATTTTGCCAGTTCGATGACAGGCGCATCGGGTCTTTTGCCTCGAACAAAGACCACCGCCGCCACATCGGCAACTTTGGCTGTTCGCAAAACCTGCTCGGTCGTCAGACCGGTGAGCAATACGGCATCTTTGGCAACCGCCGACAACACATCCGCCATCAGATCAGCGCCGCCGGCACCCACGACGTTGCGATCAAACTGATCCTCTCCCGTTAAAACAGTGGCATCCAAAATATTTTTTATTTCAGATAGTTTCATCCGCTTACCGTTTGCAGGCTACTCATACTTTTCTAAAACTTCGATGACTTTATCGGCCTTAACATCACCGTAGGTATCCTGATCGACAACGACCACCGGCGCCAGGCCGCAAGCCCCCAGGCACCGGACCGCTTCCAGCGTAAACCGCCGATCTTCAGTGGTGCCGCCTTCGCTAATATTATATTGATTGCCGATACGGCTGATCACTTCCTTAATACCTTTCACATAACAGGCGGTGCCCATACAGGCCTTTATCTGGTGCCTTCCCTTGGGCGCCATCGAAAATAACGAATAAAAGGACGCGACGCCGAATACTTCACTGCGGGACAGGTTGAGACCGTCGCTGATATAATCAATCAACTCGACCGGCAGCCACCCGACGACATCCTGGCATTCACGCAAAACCCCAATAATCGAACCCGGAATATTGCAGTTGGTCGCAATGATTTCATCAATTTTAAGCCACATTTCCTCTGAAATATCGGGATGTTCAGGACGGGTGTCAGGTACCATGTTCAGGTCTCCCCCATTTGCTCTTGCTTATAACGGAACCGATTGAGCCGAAACGTCAACCATCATATGGGTTGGTCACCCATAGCGCATACAACCGGGGCAGGATTCATTGATCACCCTGAATCTCGCACGAGTTGGGTTGAAGATTCAGGGATTAAGCCAGTTTGTATGTCACAATGTCATTGAAAAGTCAATGAGAACATATGGATTTTGGCCTCCATATCTGTTGGCTTGACGGCGCCGATTTGCTGCACTAAGATAGTATCTTTCCAAATCTTATCCCGAACGAGTCGCGCCCTGAACCTGTGAGGAAAGCAATGAACAACCTATCCCAGTGCCTGGCGGAAACAACCGCCTTTATCAGAAGCAAGACCCATGTCGTGCCGTATATCGGCTATTTAACCGGCACCGGTCTGGGTGATAGCGCCGAATCAATGACGGTCGACACGGCCATCGAATATCGGAACATCCCCCATTTTCCGATCTCAACGGTTCAATCGCATAAAGGCCGTTTGCTCATCGGTCGGCTGGTCGATTGCCCGCTTATCGTCTTGCAAGGCCGCTTTCATCTCTACGAGGGCTACAGCCCCAAGGAGGTCACCTACCCTGTCCGGTTGATGCAACAGTTGGGCGTCAAGATCCTCATCCTTTCAAATGCCGCCGGCGGCTTGAATCCTTCTTTTAGTCCCGGCGATATCATGCTGATCAGCGACCATATCAACCTCACCCTTACAAACCCGCTCATCGGGCCCAATGATGACGACCTGGGCGTTCGTTTTCCGGATATGTCTCGCGCTTATAACCTGGAACTCATTTCCACTGCCGAAGACGCGGCCCGGGCTGCCGGAATAAGATTGCAAAAAGGAATTTATGTCGGCCTCATCGGACCCGCTCTTGAAACGCCGGCGGAAGTCGAATTTTTAGAGACAATCGGGGCGGAAGCAGTGGGCTTTTCAACTGTACAGGAGGTTATCGCAGCCGTCCACGGCGGACTGCGGGTAATGGGGCTGTCCGTCATTACCAATGTTCATAATCCCGTCGATCCGGTACCGGCCAGCGTTGAGGAGATCATTGCGGTGGCCCAAAAGGCTGCACCGTCACTGGGAACCATTCTAAGAGGAGTTGCCGGAAAAATCTATGAAACCGAAATCCGCTGATATTCTGATCCTAAACGGAACCATCCTCACAATGGACATCACAGATACCATTTTGAAAGACGGCGGGTTGGCTATCGTCCAGGACCGCATTGCTGCGATCGGGCCGGCTGCAGAATTTTCGGGGTGGCGGGCTGCGCGGGTGATCGATGCTGGCGGCGGAATCATTATGCCGGGCCTGATCAATACCCACACGCATGCCGCCATGACCTGCTTTAGAGGACTGGCTGACGACCTTCAATTGATGTCCTGGCTCAACGATCATATTTTCCCGGCTGAAGCCAGACTGGATGCGCAAAAGGTATACAGCGGCACCCTGCTGGCCTGCGCAGAGATGATTATGTCGGGCACCACCTGCTTTTGCGATATGTACCTGTTTGAGGATGCCGTCGCGCATGCCGCCGACGATGCCGGTATGCGTGCGGTGGTTGGAGAAGTCCTGTATGATTTTGACTCGCCTAATTATGGGCCCATCGCGCAAGGATTCGAATATACCCGCAAACTGATCGATACCTGGCAAAAGCACCCACGGGTCAACATTGCCGTAGAACCGCATTCCGCCTATTTGTGTGCACCTGAATTGTTGCAGGAAGCATCGGACCTGGCACAGGATTTCAAACTGCCGCTGGTGATTCATCTGGCTGAGTCCAAAAGTGAAGTTTCCCAAATTAAAGCGCGTTTTGATCGCACGCCGGTCGAGCATCTGACTGAACTCGGAGTTCTGGCCCCGAATGTAGTGGCCTGCCATTGTGTCGAACTGGCGGAAAATGATATCGCCTTGCTGAAACGCTATGATGTCAAAGTCGCGCACAATGCGGAAAGCAACATGAAACTGGCATCCGGCGTGGCACCGATTCCCAGATTGTTGCGCGAGGGCATTTGCGTTGGACTGGGTACAGATGGGTGCGCCAGTAACAACAATCTGGATCTGTTTCTGGAAATGGACACAGTCGCCAAGCTTCACAAGGCCAAGACACTGGACCCCACCGTTATGGACGCGCAGACAGTCCTGAAAATGGCCACCTTAAAGGGCGCAGAGGTTTTGGGTCTTGAGTCCACTGTCGGTTCGCTTGAGCCGGGCAAAAAAGCCGATCTGATCATCGTCGACACTGCAAGACCCCATTTGACGCCTATGTATAACCCGGTGTCCCACATGGTTTATGCCGCACGGGGCAGTGATGTCACCACTGTTATTATTGATGGCACCATTGTTCTGAAAGACGGACAGCTTAGAACCATGAACCTCGACAGCGTCATAAACGATGTCAACAAAATTGCTCAGGAAATCATGGCAAAATAATTCGGGCCGCAAACATTTTACCTGTCGTTTATGGCTATTTGATGGGAGTAATGGAGTATTGGAGCAAAATCAATTGCGGATTTTAGATTGCGGATTGCAGATTGGAATATCAAGCAATTCGCTCGTTCAAAATCTGAAATCCACAATCCGAAATCCGAAATGCTAAGTGCTCCATTACTCCAACATTCCGCTACTCCAGGTTATTTGTGGCAATATCGGTTTTTCTTTCCGGTGAATCCGAATGGTACTGCGGTTGGAAACGGTGAACCATGACCTACGATCTCGTCATTCACAACGGCACCCTTGTGACCGTCAACCGGCGTTTTGACATTATTCCCAACGGGCTGCTGTGCATCAAAGACGGCAAGCTTGAACGCCTCGAAACCATTGCTGCCAATCAATCGCTACCCGCAGCATCTGAGACGATAGATGCCGGCGGCGGTTTGATAATGCCGGGCCTGGTGAACAGTCACACGCATCTTCCCATGACCCTTTTTCGCGGTCTGGCCGACGACCTGCCGCTGGACAGCTGGTTGAACGAACACATCTTTCCGGCCGAAGGCGCTCATATCCGGCCGGATAGTGTGCGCTGGGCTACGCTGCTGGCATGCGCTGAAATGCTGCTGTCAGGCACCACCACTTGCTGCGATGGATATTTTTTTGAGGACCAGGTGGCAGAGGCTGTTGACATCAGTGGTATGCGCGCCGTACTAGCCCAGGGGGTAATTGATTTTCCGGCACCGGGGGTGCCGGATCCCAAAGACAATATGAAAATTCCGCGCGCCTTCGTTGCCAGTTGGCAGCAAGCGTCTGCTTTAATCACCCCTTCAGTGTTTTGCCACTCAGCGTATACCTGCAGCGGCGAAACCCTGCAAAAAGCCAAAGCGTTGAGTAGGGAAGCCGGCCTGCGCTTTCAAATTCATGCGGCCGAGACGCAGGCAGAGGTCAGGCAGATCCGACAAAAATACAAGACCACACCCATCGGTTATCTAGATCGCCTGGGGATACTGGATGAAAATACGCTACTGGTACATTGCGTTTGGATTGATGAAGCGGATATTGACCGGATCGCAAACCAAAAAGCCAGTATATCC
>JASFGN010000349.1:0-4494 GCA_050123735.1 Desulfobacterales bacterium
GCAAAGGCGATAAGCGAACGAAACGGGGGAAATTATTCAGGAAATCGTATGGCGTCAAGAGACCGCGCAAGAAAAAGAAAAAATCCGAACAAAACGAAAAATAACATCCAATCTTAACCTTCCCATTGATACGCCCAGGAGATGGAATGGTGCCGCCGTAAATTTACAGCTGACGGGGGCATTTTTTCATGAGAGCCAATAATCAGCCAACCTCCCGGCAAAAGGGCTTTCACAACCCTGCTCAGCCCCTCTTCTTTATGGTGATCTTTATAGTATGTCAGCAGATTGTTCCTCAGAAAGATGATATTGAAGCCATACCCGGGTGGATCGGCGAAAATATCCTGAACCTTCCAGTCGATGTCGGCTTTGACAAAGGCCTTAACATCAAATCGATGACCGCTTTTTCGAATATCAAAATAGGATTCTCGCATTTCCGGGGGAACTTCCTTCAAGCTGCTTAAAGTATAAACCCCTGCCCTGGCCTTTTCTATGTAGCTGGGATGCTTGTCGGTGCCGATGATTATAAGCACCGGCAGTTGCGCGTATGCTGGCCTTAAGCGGTCCCAGATGATCTTTAAACTGTAAACTTCCTCGCCCCGGGCGCAACCGGCTGACCATACACGCAATTTTTCACACTGTGTTTTAATGATACCCGGCAAAATATCCTGTTCCAGGCCAGCCCAGAGCTGCCGGTCGCGAAAAAACCGGCTGATGGAAACCGTCAATAGCAGCTCGCATTCCCGCCGCACGGTTTCATTTTGCGCAATTAAATCCAGGTAGGCCGGCATGCTGGGGCAATTGCGTTGTTGCATATGTCGCGATAGGCGCTTTTTAACACCTTTTCTTACCTTGCGGTATCCGGACCATGTAAAATCAAACACATCCAGCAATTGTCTAAATTGATCATCGTGCATGCTGTTCAATTTAAGATGGCCCCGGCCGTTATTCAAGGAAAAATGGGTTTTGTTTAGAGTATCGGGGGTATGGAATGTTCATTTACTGGAGTAATGGCGCCTCCAAGCATTGGAGTGGCGGAGTGTTGGAGTCCTGGTAATATGTCGTAATTAAACAAATAAAATGGCATCTGAATGGAAACCATATTTTGCTGATGTAAGCCTAAATGACCTTGCAGCAAAACACCAATTCCGGTAATAGAATTTACAAATATCCTGCATTTAAGTGTTTAGCAACTGACAAATGACGGTTTCGAAGATATGCAATTCGTTGGGGTGGATGGTTGTAAGAAAGGTTGGTTTGCAGTAGCGCTCGGTTCGGGCGGAAACTGGGCAATCGACATTTATAAAACCATCGACGAGCTATGGAATGCGATGAACTCACCGTCGATGATGTTGATTGATATACCGATTGGCCTGCCGGATTCCAATAGGCGGGTCTGTGACGTGCAGGCACGCAAGCTTTTGGGGCGCAGAGGCTCCAGCGTTTTTGCAGTTCCCTGCCGCAAGGCACTGCAGGCCAAAAACTACCGGCAGGCATGTCGGATAAACAAGCGGATCACAGGGGTAAGGCTTTCTATTCAGACCTGGAATATTTGCAGCAAAATTAAAGAAATCGATACCTGGTTGCAGTTCACCGGCGAAGCCCGGCCAAGGATCCGCGAATCGCATCCCGAGTTGTGTTTCTGGGCTTTGGCGGGCAAGCACACTATGGCGCATTCTAAAAAAACCCCCGGCGGCTTTGTGGAACGCTTTTCGATATTGAAAAACATCTATCCGCAAAGCAGCGCCATTGTGAATCAGAGTCTGAACCGGTTTCGGCGTAAAGATCTGGCACGGGATGACATTCTGGACGCTCTCGTTTTAGCTGTCTCTGCGCATTTTTCAGCCGGCAAACCCAAAACGGTGCCGCTGAAACCACCGGTTGACAAAAAAGGCCTTGCTATGGAAATTGTTTACCCGCCGGCGCGGGTGGTGTGAACATTGGAAACCGAATCAGTTGCAGCGTTAGTCGTTGGAGATGTACGTTTTCATTGCTATGATGACATATGGAAATATTGGAAAGATGAGATAGTGGGCTATTAACTGATTTGGCCATTTTCCCCATCTACTGAACCCATATTTCCAGTATTCCACTATTCCAGCATTCCTGCACAATTAATGGAGGCCATCGATGGATCAAAAGGTAAAAGATGCGATTTATAACGCGGTAGAAAATGAGCCTTTTGCAAAAGCAATGCAGATCAGTCTGGTGGAACTAGAGTTGGGGTATTCTGTCGTCGAAATGATTTATGACCCGGAAAAAATGAACAACATTTATGCACGCGCCCATGGCGGCGCCGTATTTGCGCTGATCGATGAAGCCTTCGAAACCGCCAGCCAGACCGACGGCACCATTGCGGTTGCCTTGAATGTCAATGTCACTTACGTTTCCAGCCCGGAGCCGAGTGTGAGACTGCGCGCAGAGGCGGAACGTGTCAGCCAGACCAAAAAGACAGCCGGCTACGACATTCGCGTCAGCACTGAAGACGGGAATTTAGTTGCCACCTGCTCGGCGCTGGCTTACCGCACCGGCAAACCGATTCCGTTTTTGTAGCAAATCCAGCCTGTCGGTTGATCCCAACAATTCAGCTGCTCACAAATTGTTGCATATGATTTAATAATCGATCCACGAATTGTTGTTGGGTACGGTTAAAATCCGGCGGCGCCTCATCACAGGCTGCTTTCATCCATTTGATGAAATCTTTGATATTTTCTTGGGTGCTTTTTGATTCCGAATGGTAATGGGTTCGAATCTGATATAACAGAAAGAGCAGCTCTTTTTGAAGGGATAGGCAGGTGAAACGCTTGCCGGTGCGCCGGGTTTTTAAAAATGGATCGATGCCAAAATGTCTCAAGGTAGCCGCCATGCCCAGGGTACCATGTCGCAGGGTTACTAAAAATCGGGAGCTATCGAGCTGCCGGCTGTTGCGGTAAGATTTCGTGCTGATAGCTGGAAATGCGACCGTTTTCATCTTTATCATTTGATCGACCAGCGCATGCTCTGCTTCGCCGAGCAAATCGTTTTGGCGTGCAAATCTGCTAACCCAGGTGAAAAAATGATCAAAAACCGCACTATTTTCCAAATTTTTTGGCGGACATCGGAGCGCTTTCCAGAAAAGTGCGGCATACCCGTAAAACAGCAGCTTTGACAACTGATCTCTTGGATGGTGCCGGTCGGCAAATTTGAATGAAAAATTGGCGATAATTTCAACTGTAATGCGACTGAACAGTTTCAAACACGATTCACTCTCTTCGGCATCAAGAATTTTAATGTATACGGGCAGGTACCGGCAATGTTCCTTTTCCATAAATCGAAGTGCGCGCGGTAATATAATCCAGGGGGCGCTGATTTGATCTAATAAGCGAAAAAGGTTTTCCGGCAATGGGCTTTCGTTTATACTGCCTGGAATTACCCCCGGTGATACATGTGCAGATCGTGGATAAAAGCCGTTTTCATGATCGAATTTCGATTTGAATTCCTGTCGCACCGCCTCGATCTTACGGCCGATCAGGGGTTGAAATGATATGATTCCATTATTAACCGGTCGCATTAATTTCCAGGCGGATGGTGCTATTTCAAAAAGCATCTTTGAAATATGTGTTTCGAATCCGATCCGCTGAAGGGTGGGTAGAATGTGCCGGCACAGCATTTCTTCCAGCCCGCCGGGGAGCTTTCCTAATGCTAGGTTTTTGTATATGTTAAAACACTTGCGCCTGGCGCTATTTTCATATGCCTGAAGCTGGTGGTCGGAATCCCTGCCGATATCAGCCCTGTAAAGCTGAAGGGGCACATCTTTCGCTTGTTTTCTGAGGGGGCCGGGTTGACCCGCGCACCGGCGCCTGTTATAAGCGGTTAACCGTTTGTTTATGCGGTAGGTATGGTAATCGATCGGTTTGCAGTGCTCACTGGCGGTCATTGCGTTTCACCCTCTAATATCGGAAAGCAACGTCAAAGAATGCCGTTTACGGGGCCGATCCGGATTTTTAATCCGAGCTCCAATGCGTTTTGTGCAGGCTGATGAGAGCGTGCGATGCAAATCCCCCGGCAGTGGCCGGTTTGGCATGACAACCATGAAACAGTGCCATTGTATACCACATTGTATCACCATTTAAATTTGACTTAAGTCAATCATTCCCTTTGCGAATTTCGATATTTGACCGGATTCAACTTGTTTTTTGATCGATTCCATATGGGTTCTAACCGATTGAAATATTGATTGATTTTCACCGGATTATGATTGAAGTAATCTGTTTGAAGCCATAATCCGGGTCAGATTTCAAAAAATCGTAACCATCAATTCTATAAACGGAGGGTCCCAATGTTTTGTTTTCAGTGTGAGCAAACTGCGAAAGGTGAAGGGTGCACCAAAATCGGTGTGTGCGGCAAACCGCCGGATGTTGCCGCCCTGCAGGATCTGTTGACCTATGCTGTCAAAGGGCTGTCCCAGGTGGCGGTCGAAGGCCGCAGGGTCGGGGTCAAAGATCCGGAAACCAATCA
>JASFGN010000350.1:0-4489 GCA_050123735.1 Desulfobacterales bacterium
TTTTTTAGTCTCCCTCTTCTTCCTTCTTCGCTTCAGATGTTCCGGAATTAAAGCGGGTGTTAAAGCGGATGTCTAAAGCGGGTGTCAAATCTTGAATTGTGCATTGACAGCAGCATTTCTATTGTGCTCTATGCACTTTCTTTAACGAGCCCCGTCTATCAGCACGCTACATGGCCAAATCTGTCAGAATAGGAGCCGTTGAATGAAATAAAGGAGAAAGACCTGAAATTAAGTGCTAATTTTGATGTTTCTAATTCACAATTCAAGATTTGACGCCCTATACACTCCCAAGGTTTATTTTCCAAATTCATTTATCAAAAGAGGGCGGTCATCGTAACCCTATAACTCACGGGGTCGATGGATCAGAACTGGGCTTTTTCGGTGGACTCCTCCAGCGCCTCCACGGAACTCTCACCGCCGGTGACACAGTTCATGACCCGATCAAAATATCCGGTGCCCACAAACTTCTGGTGGGTGATGGCCATGTAGCCATCTTCTTTTCCATGCGCAAATTCCTGCTGCTGGAATTCGGAGTAGGCCTTCATGCCTGCTTTGCGGTAACTGAGGGCCAGTTCGAACATGCCCAGGTTAAGGGCGTGAAAACCGGCCAGGGTGACAAACTGAAAGCGGTAGCCCATGGCGCCCAGCTCTCTTTGAAAGCCGGCAATTTGACTGTCGTCCAAATTGCCTTTCCAGTTAAACGAGGGCGAGCAGTTATAGGCCAGCAGTTTGTCCGGATATTCGGCCTTGATGCCTTCGGCAAACCGCTTGGCCTCCTCGAGATCGGGTCGCGAGGTTTCACACCACACCAGATCCGCATAGGGAGCGTAGGCGCGGCCGCGGGCAATGGCCGCTTCAACGCCATTTTTGACGTAATAGAAACCCTCTGAGGTTCGGTTACTATCGATAATAAAGGGTCGGTCGCGCTCATCAATATCACTGGTGATGAGGCGGGCGGCATCGGCATCGGTGCGGGCGACTAAAATGGTCGGCACCCCGCAGACATCGGCTGCCAGGCGGGCCGCGATCAGTTTTGTGATAAACTCCCCGGTGGGCACCAGTACCTTGCCGCCCAGATGGCCGCATTTTTTGGCGGATGCCAGCTGATCTTCAAAGTGTACACCCGCGGCACCGGCATTGATCATCTGCTTCATCAACTCGAATGCATTCAAGGGTCCGCCGAAGCCGGCTTCGGCGTCGGCAACTATGGGCGCAAACCAATATGGGCCGCGCTTACGACCATCGAGCACCTGGATCTGGTCGGCACGCCGCAGGGCATTGTTAATACGCCGCACGACTTCAGGAACGCTGTTGGCCGGATAGAGACTCTGATCGGGGTACATCTCACCGGCCAGATTGGCGTCGGCCGCCACCTGCCAGCCGCTCAGGTAAATGGCCTTAAGGCCGGCTTCCACCTGCTGCACGGCCTGATTGCCGGTCAGTGCGCCCAGGGCCGGAATGTAATCCTCGTTCTGCAGCAAATACCACAGGCGCTTGGCACCGGCTGTAGCAAAGGTATATTCAACCTTTAGCGTTCCACGCAGTGCCAGTACTTCCTCGGGTGTATACGGCCGGGTGATGCCTTTCCAGCGCGGGTCGTTTTCCCATTCATCACGCATGATGGCAGCGTCATCCACATCGATTTCGTGGCACGAAAGCCGTTCACACAGTTCCATGGCCTTTTCTTCAATCGTTTTTGGCATGATGGGTTTTCCTTTCATTAAACGCGTGCCCAATTCAGGTAAAAAATTAATCTAAATGCTCGTAGGCGCGCAGCGTTAAAAATTCTTCCAGTTCTTCATTGGCAATAATGTCGTCGAAAAGCCGGGCGGCCAACTCATAATTGCCCGAGGCAAAGCGCTTTGCTCCTATCGTTTTTTTGATTTTTTGCATTTCTTGATCCATGACTTTGCGGGACATCTCAAGGGTTACCTTGCGCCCGTCCGACAGCACCCCATCGGAATGATGAATCCATTGCCATACCTGGGTGCGCGAGATTTCGGCCGTTGCCGCATCCTCCATTAAGTTGTAAATGGGAACACAGCCCAGACCGCTGAGCCAGTTGGCCATGTATTGAATGCCGACATCGATGTTGGTGCGCAGCCCTTCTTCGGTAATGGTGCCTTGAGGCACTTTCAACAGGTCCGCTGCGGTTACGCTGACATCTTCGCGCAATCTGTCAATCTGATTGGGCTGGGGCATGATCTTGTCGAATTCATCTTTGGCAACTTGCATTAAGCCCGGGTGAGCCACCCAGGTGCCGTCATGACCATCTGTGGCTTCGCGAACCTTGTCTTCCTGCACCTTTTTCAGGGCAGCCACATTGGCCTCAGGGTCGTTTTTGATGGGGATCTGGGCTGCCATGCCGCCGAGGGCATGGGTGCTGCGTCGATGGCAGGTTTGGATGACCAGAAGCGAATAGGCGTGCATGCAGCGGCGGGTCATGGTTATTTGAGCGCGGTCGGGAAAGATATAGCCCGGCACATTTCTGAAGCGCTTGATAAAGCTAAAGATATAATCCCAGCGCCCGCAATTTAAACCGGCCATGTGATCTTTCAGTTCGTAGATGATTTCATCCACTTCGAAAGCGGCTAAAATGGTTTCGATCAAAACGGTGGCCTTGATCGTTCCGGCGGGAATGCCGAGCATCTCCTGGGCGCGCCTAAAGATATCATTCCACAAGCGGGCTTCCAGATGGCTTTCAATTTTGGGCAGATAAAAATAGGGTCCGGTCCCCTTGGCCAGCAGGGCCTCGGCATTGTGAAAAAAATAAAGCCCGAAATCAAATATGCTGCCTGAAATCGGCTCACCGTCAACGCTGACGTGCTTTTCAACCAGATGCCAGCCCCGCGGTCTGACAATCAGGGTGGCGATTTTTGGATTCAGCCGATACTGCTTACCCTGCGGATTGACAAACGAAATCGTTTCTCTGACCGCATCGCACAGATTGATCTGTCCCTCGATGGTTCCTTTCCAGGTAGGCGAGTGTGAGTCTTCGAAATCCGCCATGTATGTGCTGGCACCGGAATTGAGCGCATTGATGATCATCTTGCGGTCCACCGGCCCTGTGATTTCCACCCGCCGGTCCTTTAAATCGTCCGGAATCGGCGCCACCTTCCAGTGGCCTTCTCGAATTTCCCGTGTTTCGGGCAAAAAGTCCGGCAGTTTTCCGCCATCGATTTCGCTCTGCCGCGTTTGACGGTGTTGCAAAAGCGATTTGCGTTGAGATTCGAATTCACGTGCCAGGTCGCCAACAAATTGCAGCGCCTCGGGTGTCAGAATCTGAGAAAACGCCTGGTCAACGGGTCCAAGTACGTCTATACCATCAACTTTAACGGGGCCGCTCATAATCAATATCCCTCCCTTGCAGCGTTCGTTGCTTTGAAGAAAACCTTAAGATCATATTGAGCCGAAGTCAATGTTCACCTTTAATTTGAGATGCTTAATTTCAGTTGGGCGATTCATGAGAAGTTATCTCTAAAATAATAGATTACGCCCAAGGGCAAGGCGAAAACCGATTCAAAAACAGAGCATACACGACAGTATTCGAGTATTTTGAATCAGGTTTTAACACAGCCCTTGGGCGTTAGATGCATTTTTGAGATGACTTCTGAATATTAAGCCGTCGGCTTTGCGCATACGGAAAGATATGGGGGTATTTACCGGCCTTTATGGCCGCCTGGGCCTTTTGCCAGAATTCGACATCCAGCAGATCGGAATGGTGATCTAAAAAGATTCGCAACAAATGATCGGGTAGTCCCAGAAAATGCCTGAATTCCTGCGGGAACACATCGTTTTCGCCAACGACGTACCAGGGCTCAGAAGCCAGCTCATCTTCATAGCTGGCGGGTTGCGGCGGGTTGCGAAAATTGCAGGTCGTCAACAGACACAGTTCATCATAGTCATAAAAAACAATACGCCCATGACGGGTAACACCGAAATTTTTCAAGAGGATATCGCCGGGGAAAATATTGCTGACGGCCAGGTCCTTAATGGCAGCGCCAAAGTCGATAACGGCACTGCGAGCGGCTGCCGGTTCGGCCTCCTGCAGGTAAACATTTAGAGGCGTCACCCGGCGTTCGACATAGGCATGCGATAGGATTACATGGTCCTTTTCGATCTTTACGGTTTGAGCGGCTTCAGATTTTAGCTCATCGAGCAGTTCCGGTGCGAAAAAGCAATCGTCCAATTTTAAAAATTCAAAATCCTGGGCATCGATCAAGCGTCCGGCGCGATCGTGTTCGAACACCAGCCGGTATTTTGCTTTTACCTGCTGCCGGGTGACTTTTTTAGGCTGACCGAAGCGGTCTCTGATGAGCTTAAATACCAGATCGTCAGCGGGCATGTTAAATACAATCATCACCAGGCCGCTTTCACCGGGCGACATTTCGAAGCGTTCCTCGCGGCACTCCGACAGGTGGCCCAGAAGTTCGCGGTAAAGTATGGTTTTGCCGTGTTTGTTAAAGCCGATGGCTGTGTACAGTTCAGC
>JASFGN010000351.1:0-4487 GCA_050123735.1 Desulfobacterales bacterium
ACCGAGCTGATCAACACGGTTGATAATGCGTTGGACCGTATACAACTGGAGCGCCGGCATAAAGAAGCCCAGGAAAAATTGCGCGAGAGCGAAGAGCGCTACCATCAGCTATTTGATAATGAATCGGACGCGGTGGTAGTGTTCGATGCCGAAACCCTGCAATTTGAGGACGCCAATCAGGCAGCCCTTAAGCTTTTTGGCTATTCCAAAAGCGAATTTCGGAAGCTCTGTGTATCGGACATCTCCGCTGAAAAAGACAAAGCTCAAACGGTCATCGGTGGACCCAACGACAGAAAGACATCACATAACACTGAGGCGCTGCGCTATCTGGTCAAAAAAGACGGAAACACCTTTCCAACCGAAATCAGCGCGGGTGCTTTTATGGCTGCCGGCCGCAAAAAGGTAATTGGTGCCATCCGCGATATCACGGAGCGACACCGCAAAGAAGAGGAGCTGCGCCAGACCAAACAACGCCTGCAGCATATCCTGACGTCCAACCCGGCGGTCATTTATTCCTGTAATCCCACCGGTGACTGCGCCACCACCTTTATCAGCAATAATGTTGAAAATGAACTGGGTTATACCGCAGAAGATTTTATCAATAACCAGAATTTCTGGATCGATCACATTCATCCCGACGATGTTCAGTTTGTCAAAGCGGAATTTGCCAAACTGGTGGACCAGGGCAGCCACGTCCTGGAATACCGCTTTCAGCACAAAGACGGCAGCTACCGCTGGATGCGCGATGATCTGCGCCTGCTGTTCGGGGATCCCAGCAATGCGGTCGAGGTGGTGGGATCCTGGACCGATATTACCGACATGAAGCAAACCGAAGCGGCCCTGCGTAAAAGTGAGCAGCAATTTCGGGATTTGATTGAAAATTCGCCGGTGTGTATTGCCATCATTCAAAACAGCCGGGTGGTCTATGAAAACCCGGAGCTCAAAAAAATCTACAGCCTGTCTTCGGCGACCAACCTGATTAAATTTCTGGATTTTGTCCATCCGGATGACGTCGAAAAAGTTAAACAGGCCTATGAGCGTATTTTTTCAGAAGAAACCGATAAAGTGGAAATCGATTTTCGATTTCATCCCCCGGCCGGCAACGGCAACCAAAGCAAAATGCTGTGGTTTCAGTGCCGGGGCACCCGCTTCCAGTATCGGGGGCAGGATGCCCTGCTGTTAAATGCGGTCGATATTACCGAAGCCAAACAGCTCGAGCACCAGCTGCTGATCAAAAACAAAATGCTTTCGTTGGGCCGGGTGGCAGCCGGAATTGCCCACGAAATTCGCAACCCGCTGACGGGCATCAATACCTACCTGTATACGATCGAGGATCTTTGCAGTTCGGAGCGGCTGGGCGCAGAAGACATGGAAATCATCCGCCAGATCATCACACAAATACAGGTGGCTTCCAACAAGATCGAATCGGTCATCAGGCGCGTCATGGATTTTTCCAAACCCGGCGCGCCTAAAATGGTGCGCACCGATATCAACGCATCGCTGAAGGAAGCCATCGAACTGTCGGCCGTGACCATGCGCAAAAACAGCATTAAAATTGAAACATCCCTGGCCACCCATTTACCGAAATGCTACGCCGATCCGCAGCTGATCGAGCAGGTCGTACTGAATCTGATTACCAATGCCGCCCGGGCAATGGAAAAATCCAACGGCAATGCAAAAGTGGTCTACATCAAATCGTCCGCCAGGGACAACACGCTGAGCATCCGGGTGGCCGATTCCGGGCCCGGGGTGCCAATTGAGCTGCGTGAAAAAATATTCGATCCCTTTTTTACCACCAGAGAAGACGGTTCCGGTATCGGACTAAACATCGCCCAGCGAATCGTGGCCGATCACAACGGCACCATCACCCTGGGTAAAAGCCGGTGGGGCGGGGCTGAATTTACCATAGAACTTCCGATTGAACGGAGGATGAATACCCGATGAGTTCTTATTCCATCTATATCGTCGATGATGAAGCCCTTGCCCGCAACGGCCTCAAGCTGGCTTTGAAGAAAAAGAACTATAACGTCCAGGGATTCGGCACGGCCGAATCGGCCATCAACGCCATCGACAAAGATCCGCCGGACCTGGTGCTGCTGGATATCGGACTGCCGGGAATGAGTGGCGTTGAAGCCCTGGAAATAATCAAACAGCGTCACCCGGAAGTCATCGTCGTCATGATTACCGCTTACGAAGACGTGCAGACCGTGGTGTCGTCCATGAAAAACGGCGCCTATGAATACGTGGTCAAACCGGTGCAGATGGACGCCCTGCTGGTTATTTTACGCAACGCATTTGAAACCATCGCCATGCGCAAGGAGATTCAGGCCCTGCATGCAAAGTACCTCAAAGAAAACCTGCCCTGCTTTATCGGTGAAAGCAACGCCATTCAGGATGTCATGCAGCTGGTCGCCAAAGTGGCCCAGAGCCCGGATACGCCCATTTTAATCCTGGGGGATACCGGCACTGGCAAAGAGCTCATTGCCAAAGCGATTCACTACAAAAGCCCCAATTTTAAGGGGCCCATGGTGGCCGTCAACTGCGCCGCCATGCCCAAATCGCTCATTGAAAGCGAGCTGTTTGGTTATGAAAAAGGCGCCTTCACCGGTGCGGAGCGCTCGGGCAAAGCCGGTCTGGTGGAAAAGGCCGCCCACGGCACCCTGTTTCTGGATGAAGTCGGCGATTTGAGTTCCGAAGCCCAGGTCAAGCTGCTGCGGTTTTTAGATACCGGTGAATATTACCGGGTCGGCGGGACCCAAAAGCATGCGGTCAAAACCCGGATCATTTCGGCCACCAACCGCGATCTGAGCGCACTGGTGGCTGCGGGACAGTTCCGCAACGATCTCTATCACCGTTTTGCGGTGGTCAAACTGGAAGTCCCCTCCCTGAGTGAGCGGCGCGACGACATTCTTCCGATGGCCAAACATTTCTTGCTGGTATTCAGCGATAAATTCGACAAATCCTTTAACGCTATTTCCGCCGAGGCCGAAACGGTCTTAAAACAATATGACTGGCCCGGCAACGTGCGTGAGCTCAAAAATATTATCGAACGCGGTGTGCTCCTGTCCGATGGACCCGAGCTGAACCTGGAAGATCTGGGCTTAAAAACGACCGCCGGGGGCGCCAGCGCCGGTGTCCCGGACAACGGGCACAACCTGCCGCCGGTTTCCGCTTCGGGCATTGATTTGAGCGCCATCATCGCCGACATCGAGAAAGCCTATTTTGAAGAAGCCCTCAAACTGGCCGGCGGCAATGAAAGCAAGGCCGCCCTGCTGCTCAACCTGACCCGCGATAAATTCCGCTATCGCCGCAATAAGTTACTACTCTCATGATCTAATATTTGCCCGTAGTTTATACAATATTGTTCATTTTTCGATTGTGAACCTTTTTGATTGCGGATTGCAGATCTCGGATTGCGGATTGCTGTATGAAAACGAAATCTTCCGACTCAGGGGTTACAGCAAATGTTCTTTGTTTGAAAGCGGTTGATATTGGGTTTCGATCGTACTATTGTAAAACATGTTATTGATCGATGGAGAAATGTTAGATGGACGCTGTAACCATATCCCCAAAATTCCAGATCGTGATTCCGCGCACGGTCAGAGAGTTGCTTAAATTGAAGCCGGGGTTAAAAGTTCAGGTTCTGGTTTACGGCAATAGGATCGAGCTCATTCCTCTGAAAAAGATTTCGGAAATGCGCGGATTTCTCGAGGGAATCAACACAGAAGTCAAACGGGAGTCGGACCGCATATGAACGTCGTTGATTCTTCAGCCTGGCTTGAATATCTTGCAGACGGTCCTCATGCGGAACATTTTTCTGATCCGCTGATAGACATCGACAATTTAATCGTGCCGACGATATGTATGTACGAAGTCTTTAAGGCCGTTTTACGACAACGCGGCGAGGATGCTGCATTGCAGGCGGTTGCCCTCATGAAACAGGGAAACACCATTGATCTAACCGACGACCTTGCGCTTCAGGCGGCAAAGATCAGCCTCGAGTATAAGATACCGATGGCGGATAGCATCACTCTGGCCACCGCGCTCGCCCACGAAGCCGTCCTCTGGACACAAAATCAGGATTTTCAGGATATGGAAAACGTCAACTATTTTCCCAAAAATTCAGAATAATTGACTGAAGTTCCCCGGAAATGCCATCCCTCGCTTTATGATCCTTCAACTCTCTCATTTTTGGATTTTTTTGTTTTAATGCGTCCTGGAAGAAGAAATTCATCTTCATACCACAAATTACATCATTATCGAAACTTTGGCCCTGCTGCAAAGCCGTTCGAGAGCACACCGATAACACGCCTTGACCAAGCTCCCACGGTCTTTAATTCCGCAAGCCAAAATCCGAAATGGGAATGGGCTTCAGCCCATTCAAATGTGTGTTTTTCCATAAAATGTGGGGTAAAATCCACAGGTGATCAAACGCCCTGCGACATCTAATTTGCCGGATACATGACATAACCTGCTGATATTAAATT
>JASFGN010000352.1:0-4484 GCA_050123735.1 Desulfobacterales bacterium
CATTTTTCTTGTTGAGGAGCGCAACCATGATTGTCATTTGCGAGGAATGCGGTAAAAAGTACCGAATCGACCCCACAAAAATCAAAGGTGACGCTGCGCGCTTTAAGTGCCGGGTGTGTACGCATATGATCATGGTTTCCAAACCATCTCCGGTATCACCGGCGGCTGAACCGGCCGGCTTACCCGACACCGAACCGGCAGCCGACACAGCGCGAAAGCCGCAACCGGCAGAAGAACCTGACATCAAACTTGATCGCGTCGCCAGCGAACATGTTGAAGCCCAGGTAGCTCGCAAATCCGGCCCCTTGAATTTGCGTATCAAAATGTTGCTGCTGTTTTTCTTCATACCACTGGTTTTGATAATTGGCGCCAGCCTGCTGTATCTATGGCAACAGGATAAAATGGCAGCCTTGTTGACCGATGAAAGCACAAAAGCCGTTAACCAAATGGCAGAAGAAAAAATTGCAGATCTGTCAACCGCCGTTGCCATTCAATGCCGGCTATATCTGCTGGCCAACCCGGGCCTTGCAAAAGAAGACTTTATGAATGATATGGGTTTTAAAACCCTTGCCGTTCAAAAAGTCGGGTTAACCGGCTACACGGCACTTTACGAGATGCCGGATTCAGGCGGTATCTGGCGCACCTGGGCGCATGTGAATCCAAAAATCGTCGGTATTGATATGGCTACCTTGAAAGGCCCTATGGGTCGGAATTTTACCGGATTCTGGAAAATATTCAGCGGCGTTAAAGGGGGTAAACGATCTCAGGGATATTACACCTGGCAGGACAAGGACGGCCAATTTCGCGAAAAATTTATGGTCTGCACGCCGGTTGCCGGAACCCCCTATGTTGTAGCTGCTACGACCTATCTGGACGAATTTCACGGACCGGTTAAGTTCATGCAAACCCGCGCAGATGAGTTGACGGAAAAAACGCGCTGGATTATCTGGGCCATTCTGGGAGGGACTGTGCTGCTGATCGGATTGATTGTCTCCATATACAGCCATCGGCTAACAGCGAAAATCAAATCTTTAACCGATGTCGCCGAACGGATCAGCATCGGTGATCTTGGCATCGAAATCAAAACCAAAGCCAGAGATGAAATCGGTGAGCTGGCAGAAGCCATATCCAGAATGCAGGAAAGCATCCGCATGTCAATCGAGCGATTGCGGCGTCGGCGATAGTCGCTCGCGGGTGATGTGTTGCACGACGGCCCCTTCTGATTTGGCTCGGCTGAATTCAGAAGCGTATCGATTCGCCCCAAGCAAAACGGTAATGTCCGAGGAGTCATAATGGTTGTTATTCCAACGCAGCAGCCTGTGCTCGAAAATTTAAATGCCTATTATCTTGATATCAGAAAACTGCTGGAGCATTTCCAGGGTGAAATTGGATCGGGAGGCGTCCATTTTAAATCACACACAGCTGAGGGTGTGATATTTTTCGATCAAGATCAGCTGCTGGGTGGTTTCTTGCAAGAGAAAAATAATGCCCTGTCAGGTCCTGAAGCGATCGAGCGTCTGCTGGAGGCGGGCAAAGCATATAATTTTATTGTGACCGTCTATCATATTGATTCAGAAGAAGTATATTACTGGGCCGGTATTCAAACCGCGGAAAAGATCTATAAAGATCTGAGTACTGAATTTACGGATCTGGAAGGCCTCATTAAAAAGATGAGTTCTGAAAAACTGACCGGCTATATTGATATCCGTATCGGCAGCGGCGAAAAAAGGGGTCTCATTTTTCTGATCAACGGAAAAATTAGAGGCGGCGCCTGTTCCTGGGGTAACGGGATGCCGAGTCCATCCAGCGCGCATCAAGGGCTGCTCATTCAAAAAACCAAAGAACTGGGCGGTACTTTTAATGTCAGCCGAATTGCCCTGAGCAATCTGCCCACTGACAGCACCCTGAGCGACGAAGAGCAGGCCCATCCAGAAACCGCGATTGTGATGATGGAGGCAATGCTGGCGATATTTGAAACCGTGGTTCGTGAAAACACCAAAAATAAGGTCGATTTTCAGAAGTTGCTCAAGCAAAACCTGGTTGAAATTGCGGACCGTTTTGCTTTTCTGGATCCATTTGCCGGTGAATTCGAATACGCCCAGCAAAGCATCACCTTTTCAGGCCGCGCCAGCGACCGCGATTTGGCCCAGGGAGTCTGTGCGGTGGTAAAGAAAATGGCTCACGACCTGGGCCTGTTTTCAGCCCTGCTGCAAAAGTTGGAATTGTGGTCGGAAGAATATGCGGATGAATTGCTTTACTACGATGTCAATTTTACAGAAATAGACATGTAATCTCATGAGCACAGCGCGAACCATATTCTGAAATCAAAGTTCATTACCATGACGGGTGACAATTTGAACCATAGCGGAGATTATTCAGCGCGCCGGTACGCGGAGTTTTTCGACAGTCTTCCGGCACCCCTGTTTCGCACCACCATCGAAGGTAAAGTGGTATATTGCAATCACGCGCTTGCCAATTTACTGGGCTTTGACGCTGCCGTGGATCTTATCGATTATCCGGTCATTGAATTTTACCAGAACAAAAAAGATCGCGGGCATATCATTCACACCGTCATCCAAACCGGCGGGATATATGAATTGCCGCTGGCGCTCAAAAAAAAGGACGGGACACCCATCTGGTGTGCGATTACCGCCAAAGCTATTTTTGATGATGACGGCAATGCCATTCATCTTGACGGTGTCTTAAAGGACATAACACCCGATATCGATACCCATATGGATGTGCCCAAAATCGAGGGGTCCGCAGGCGATCTCGACCAGATCATTATGAATTTCGATCTTCGGGGTGCGCTGATTAATGTGAACTCAGCTGCGGAAGCGTTTTTTGGCCTGCCCAAAGCAAAATTGTTGGGGAAATCGTTATCTGAATTTTTGGCGCCCAGCGATCGCGACCTGTTCCTTATTTTCCTGGCCGATATTTTTAAAATCGGTCGTAGCGAAATCATTTTGTCCATCCTGGACGGCAGTTCAACAGGGCACCATCTAAAATGTCAGGCCTATCTGGTTAAAAATAATGGGCGTGCAAATCACATCAAATGTATTACCAAAGATGTGACTCACATCATAAAGCAACGGCGGCAAAAAGCGGAAAGCCAAAAATTTCAAGGTGTTTTAGAAATGGCCGGTGGGGTCGCGCATCGTTTGAACCAGCCCCTGACCATTATCAATAACCAGATCAATGAAATTATGTCCGAAATCAAGCAGGATAAACGCCTGCATGGCAAAATCGTGGAGATTCACAATCAGATCAAGAAATTGAATGATATTACCGATAAATTAGGCAGGATCAAGAAGTACGAAGCGATGGATTATGTCGCCGGAATTAAAATCGTTGATCTCGAAAAATCATCCTGGTCCCATGATGGCAAGGAAGACAGATGATTAAAAACGTTCTGCTGGTAGATGATGATACGGAGATGCTGCATGCCCTCAAAGGGGGCCTCAAGCGTTACCAGGAGTCCTTTGCGGTTCTGCTGGCAGAAGACGGCCTCAAGGCCCTGGAGATTCTCAAGCAAAAGATTATCTCTCTGGTCGTGACCGATCTGAAAATGCCCAATATGGACGGCTTTGAGCTTTTGGCACACATCATGCAATATTATCCGGACATCCCGGTCATTATCATCACCGGTTACAGCACCCCTGAAATGGAGCATCTGGCGCGTGAGGGAGGCGCGGTCGGATATATTGCCAAGCCGTTCTTAATTGAAAATTTAGCACGTCAAATTTTAACCACGCTAAGAAGGGAATCCGAGGGCGGCACGCTGCACAATATATCATCCGGCATGTTTTTGCAGCTGATTGAAATGGAGCAGAAGACCTGCACGATTCGGTTGGAGGAAAAATCGGGCGGCAAAAAGGGGATTCTTTTTTTCAGTGATGGTGAATTGTTTGATGCCAGGATAAACAATGTGCAGGGCGAAGCGGCCGCCCACGAAATTTTTTCTTGGGATGCGGTCAATCTTTCTATCCAAAACGGCTGCGCCCTTAAGGAAAATAGAATTCAAAGCGACTTGCAGCCGCTTATCCTGGAGGCCATGCGTCGTAAGGACGAAAAAGCGCCGGAGGACAGGCGCATCAAAGATGCGGACGAGGCGGAGCTTGTGCCCGAAGGCGTTATGGAACAGATTGAATCCGCCCCCGAGACAGCTGCCGATCGGCTCAACAAGCTCAAGGCCAAAATCGAAGCAGAAATTGGACAGCAATGCGGTCTGGAAGATTTGTATCAGGATTCACTCTGGGACTACCGCGTCTCCCAGCTATCGAAAATCGGTGCCGTTTTCCGGTTGGGGGAATTCATGCTGGCCTATATCGATCGGGGTGATGCCCATGATTACATTCTCATGCCGGGTCAAAAAACCACCGTCGTCACGGTAGACCCCCGGTGCCCGCGGGATAAGATATTACGGGCCATCAGCAATTAACTATAATGAGCGTTTCAAAATAAAAATATGGGATATACTTTTG
>JASFGN010000353.1:0-4478 GCA_050123735.1 Desulfobacterales bacterium
CAGCCCTTCGAGTCGATCCTTGGTCGGAATACAGACCCAGTAAGCATTGGATTCAATCGCCAGGCCGGTATGGATGTCGGTTTCCAGCCCGCGATTGATGGCATATTTGGCCTGTTCGATGGCAACCGGTCCGGCTTCACAGATCATGGCAGCCATTTTCTTGCATTCGTCAAGCAGGTCCTTCTGGTCACAGACCTTGTTGACCAGACCAATCTTGAGCGCTTCCTCGGCGCTGATGCGCTGCCCGGTAAAAATGAGCTCCTTGGCTTTGCCCCGTCCGACCAGCCGCGGCAGTCGCTGGGTTCCGCCGGCTCCGGGAATGATGGCCAGCCGTGTCTCCGTCAAACCCATGGTCGCGTTGGTGGCCGCAATGCGGATATCACATGCCAGAGACAGTTCGGTCCCGCCCCCGAGCGCAATACCATTTACAGCCGCAATGACCGGTTTGTTCAGCTCCTCGATGGAAGTAAACAGATTGCGGATGGTGAAGATATACTCTCTGACCTTTTCCGGAGGCAGGGTGGCCCGCTCTTTAAGGTCGGCACCCGCACAGAAGGCCTTCTCTCCGGCTGCGGTGATGATCACCACGCGAACATCCCGCATAAACCGCAGCCGCTCAATCTGCTCCTTCAACGCGTGCAATAGCGGAAAATTCAATGAATTCATTACCTCCGGCCGATTTAGGGTCAGGGTAACAATACCGTCTTGCTGTTCAACACCTAAAACATTTTCGTTCATATGCGTCCTCCCGCATCAAATAACGCTTTATGATAAGGTAGCTGGTACACAGAATCCCCAAAAAGATGGAATATTATATAAATATTATCAATAATATTATTATATTAACAATTATGAGCGAGCGCTCGGTCACATACGCATTTTTAATTGAAGTGTACCCTTTTGTCAATAGGAATATTGCCGGAGCCAAAGCGGGGTTGCAATATTCGTTATTCTACTATATTTCAATAAGTTAATGAATATATCCACCGCTTGATTGAAAAACTTGACAAGCCAAAACAAGACATGCTATCCATCGAACGAGCGCTCGTTCAGTTTGTATTTGAGGCTTGCATTCGCCTATTTTGCGCTATACATAATCGTAAAACCAGAAAATCATAAATTCACCTGTTTAAAAATTATAATTTCCACTTTCAGGCAAGGAGCAGACGACATGAAAGAAGCCGTCATCGTCAGTGCGGTGCGGACCGCACTGGGCAATTTTAACGGTACCCTGGCCCATATCGGTGCCACGCAGCTGGGCGCCCTGGTGATCGAGGAAGCCATTCGCAGGGCCGGCATTCACAAAAAAGCGGTCAACGAAGCCATTATGGGGCTGGTGCTGCCGTGCGGTTACGGCCAGAATCCGGCCAAACAGGCGGCCGTCAAGGCGGATTTACCCTGGGAAACCGAATGCTTCACCATCAACAAGGTTTGCGGTTCGGGCTTAAAGGCGGTTATGCTGGCCGCCCAGGCCATTCAGACCGGAGATGCAGACATCGTTGTGGCCGGGGGCATGGAAAATATGAGCATGGCGCCCTATTTTCTGGAAAAGGCCCGCTTCGGGTATCGCATGGGCCCGGGAAAATTACAGGATCACATGGTGCATGACGGTTTATGGGATATCGTCAATGATTTTCACATGGGCATATCCAATGATTTGTGTTCCGAAAAATATGGGGTCAGCCGCGAAGATCAGGATCGCTATGCGGCCGAATCCTACCGCCGAACACTGCAAGCGATCAGCACCGGGAAATTCAAAGACGAAATCATGCCGGTGGAGATCCCCCGGCGCAAAGGCGATCCGGTTGTCTTTGAGCAGGATGAATGCCCGCGGGAAACCCGTTATGAAACATTAGCGAAGATGCCGCCGGCATTTCAAAAAGACGGCAGGGCCACCGCCGGCAATGCCTCCATTATCAGCGACGGGGCCGCTGCCGTGGTTGTGATGTCGCGGGATAAAGCCACCGAGCTGGGCTGCGAGATCATGGCCACCATCGGCGCCCAGGCGTCGGCCGGACTGGAAATGAAGTACGTTCTGGTGGCGCCCATTTTGGCCATCCCCAAAGTCTTGAAAAAGGAAGGCATCTCGCTGGATGAAGTTGACCTGTTCGAGGTCAACGAAGCCTTCAGCGGCTCCACGGTGGCCGTGTTAAGAGAGCTCGATCTGGACCCGGCAAAAGTCAATGTGAACGGGGGCAGCGTGGCCCTGGGCCATCCCATCGGAGCCAGCGGCTGCCGCGTGCTGGTGACGCTGCTACATGAAATGATCAAACAGGATAAAAAGACCGGTCTGGCTTCTCTATGCCTGGGTGGCGGCGAAGCCGTAGCCATGCTTGTTAAGCGATAATGGTTATTCGTTACAGGTTATTGGTTATTATAAGCCACCTCAAAAATAGTAGATACCGCTCAAGAACAAGGCAGAAGTCGATCCGCCGTCGCCTTAATACGCAGCTATGGCGGGACAAGCGCAAAAGCGCAGCATACGTGCAGTATGGGAGCATTTTAAGGAAACTTCTAACACAGTTATTGAGTGTAAGATGCATTTTTGAGATATCTTGTAGTGGATGGATCTGCCTTACCGAGAGACGAATAACGAATAACGAATAACGAATAACTATGAAATTGGAGGAGGTCCTGATGGGAATTAAGACATTTGGTGTTATCGGAGCCGGTCAGATGGGCGGCGGGATCGCCCAGGTCGCGGCGATGAGTGGTCTGGATGTCATCATGAATGACATTAAAACAGAATTTGTCGAAAAAGGCTTTGAAGGCATTTCCAAGATCTTAAGCCGCGGTGTCGATAAAGGCAAGATGTCAGAAGATGACAAAAGCGCAATTTTAGGCCGCATCAAAACCAGCGTGAGTTTGGCGGACATGGCATCGGCGGACTTTGTCGTCGAAGCCGCCACAGAAAATGAAAAAATTAAATATCAACTCTTCAAAGAGCTGGATGAGATCTGTGGCGAAGCGGTTATCCTGGCAACCAATACATCATCCATTCCGATCGGCCGGATCGCAGCCCAGACCCGCCGGCCCGAAAAAGTCATCGGCATGCATTTTATGAACCCGGTCCCGGTCATGAAACTGGTGGAAGTCATCCCCGGCATTGCCACCTCGGATGAGACGCTTCAGGTCACCTGGAAGCTGGCTGAAAAATTCGGCAAAACACCGGCCAAAGCAAACGATTACCCCGGCTTTATCGCCAATCGAATTTTACTGCCGATGATCAATGAAGCCGTTTACTGCCTCTACCATGGTGTCGGCAATCGCGAAGATATTGATACGGTCATGAAACTGGGAATGAATCACCCCATGGGTCCGCTGGCCCTGGCAGATCTCATCGGCCTGGACACCTGCCTGGCCGTTATGGAAACCCTGTATGACGGTTTCAAGGACTCTAAATATCGCCCCTGCCCGCTGCTGCGCAAATACGTTGAAGCCGGATGGCTGGGCAGGAAGACGGGCAAAGGCTTTTATAACTATCAATAGAATTTAAAATGCCTAAAATTCAATAGAACGATCTTTTAAAAATTTTAGTCACTTTAGGCATTTTGAATTTTAGTCATTTTTCATCGGGAGGGAAGATGCCGCGAAGAAAGGTCAAAAAACGCGTTCCTGTCGGCCAAAAAATAAAAAAGGCCCGCACAGGTAAAAAAATGGATCTCGATCAGCTGGCAAACGAAACCGGCTTTTCCATTGATTATCTAAAGGAAATTGAATCGGGCAAGGCCATTCCCCCGGTGGGGGCTTTGCTGCAAATTTCCCGGGCACTCGAAATTGACTCGGGCGCCCTGCTCAAGGAGCCGGAATCCAAACTGGAAAGCCGTATCAAGGCGCACACCAAGCGGACTCAAAATTACGCCTACACGACCCTGACACCCGGAGCGGAAAATAAACACCTCAAAGCCTTTTTGGTCACCGTCCAGCCCCTTCAGGATCACAAGGGTGTCGGTTACCACCACGAAGGCGAAGAATTTGTCTATGTGCTGTCGGGCAAAGTCGAGGTAATTGTCGGCGAGCACGTCAATGTGCTGGACAAGGGCGACTCGCTGCATTTTAATTCCGGTATTCGCCACAAAATGACAAACGTCAGCGATGATACGGCGGAATTGCTGGTTGTGATTTATTCACCCTAGCCCGTTTCCGGATCTCGGCTTCTGGCTGCCCGCCGCTGGCTGCTGGCAATCATTCGATTCGCAGGCAAAAAGGCGATGTCTCCCGTAATTTGCACGCTAAGCCAGCTGCCAGCGGCCAGTGGCCGGCAGCTAATGAGGAATTGAAATATGTCATTCAAGTTAACCGAAGAACAACTCATGGTTCAAGGGATGGTCCGGGACCTGGCCAGAACGGAGTTTGCGCCCAAGGCCATGGAGCGCGACAAAACCAAGGAATTTCCGCGCGACAATTTAAAAAAACTGGGCCAATTGGGGCTGATGGGAATGATGGTCCCTCCCGAATATGGCGGTTCCGGCGCAGAT
>JASFGN010000354.1:0-4477 GCA_050123735.1 Desulfobacterales bacterium
CATTTGCACACCGTAGATCCCCGGCAATTTTGCGGCGTAAAAATCAAAAAGGGCTTCATCGCTGATCAGCAGATCGCGCCGCCGCAGCCGATCTTCCAGCCTTTGGATATCATCGATCAGGCGCTGGTTGTGGATCATAAAGGCCAGGGGCTTTTTGAGATCTCCCGTTACGATCGCAGAGCGGATAAAAATGTCGGCCGCTTCATCCGGGTTTACCGGCCCGTAAGGCACCTCTCGCTGTGCGATAATCAAACCAAATAGACTGACCTGCTCATCGGCCATGGCCGCGCTCTGGTTTTTTTGCCAGCGGGGATTCAGATAGGTGCGCCGGCACAGGTCCCCGCCCAGTGCTTCGAGCCAGTGACTTTCAATATTGGCCACCGTCCGGGCAAACAGCCGGGAGGTTTCAACCATTTCAGCGGCCACCACCCAGCGGCCGGCCCGGTCAAACAATCCCGATCCCGGAAAAACCATGACCTCCCGGTTCTGGGTGGCCCGGTAAACATTTTTTTCTTTTTTCTCGGCGATGTTGGACAGATAACCGCTGAGAATTGACTGGTGGATCGACTGATATAAGGGCTGTTCCCGGTCCAGATTCAGGTTCTGCGCCCGGGCCTCAACGGCCTGCGGCTGTTTGCGGATACCAAATTCTTCTAAAATGGTGCGAATCTGGTAATGAATGTCGCGCCATTCGCGCATGCGATTGTAAGACAAAAAGTTCTGCCGACAATAGCGTTTGAGCGCGCTGCCGCTTTTGCGGGTCTGCCGGACATGGTTGTACCGATTCCAGATGTTCAGCAGGGTGGTAATATCTGAATCGGTATCATCTAACTGCGCGTGCGGCTGTTCGGCTTCGGCCGTTTTTTCAAGCGGCCGTTCGCGCGGGTCCTGGATGCTCAGCGCCGCGGCAATAACCGCAATTTGATCGATGCACCCCCGGTCTTTAGCCTCGAGCAGCATGCGCGCTAGCCTGGGATCCAGCGGAATCCGGGCCATCAACCGCCCCTTCTCGGTAAGCTTAATTCTGCGTGCTGATTGCTGATAGGCCGATTGTATCTCTTCCGTATCATGTCGCGCCTTGCGCCTTGCACCTTGCGCCGTGCGCCGTGCCGTTATGGCCCCCAGCTCATACAGCAAATCATAGCCATCTCGAATGCTCTTTGAATCCGGCCGGTCGATAAAGGGAAAATCACCGATGTCGCCCAACCGCAACGCCATCATGCGCAGGATGACTTCCGCCAGATTGGCGCGTAAAATCTCCGGCCGGGTATACAGGGGGCGGCTGCGGTAATCCGCCTCGGCAAACAGGCGCACGCAGATGCCATTCTGCACCCGGCCGCAACGCCCCTTGCGCTGGTCGGCACTGCTGCGCGAAATCGGCAACACCGGCAGGGAGGTTGTTCGTGTTCGCGGCGAATAGCTGGAGATGCGGGCCAGACCGGAATCCACCACATATTTGATTCCCGGAATGGTAATGGAGGTTTCGGCTACATTGGTGGCCACGATGATCTTGCGCTCGGGCGAGCGTGCAAAGACCCGGGCCTGCTCGGCGGCCGTCAGCCGGGCATACAGGGGTAAAATCAGCGAATTTTTGAATTTTGACCCTTCGATCAGCTCACAGGTATCCCGGATATCCTGTTCGGTGGGCATAAACACCAGGATATCACCCCGGCGGCTTTCGGTTACCAGCTGTCTGACCGCCTGCGCGGCTCGCTCGACATGGGTCACCTCATCTTTTTCCACCTTTTTTGATTCCGGTTTCTCGTAGCGCACCTCCACCGGGTACATGCGGCCCGACACTTCGATGACCGGCGCTCCGCCGAAGGCTTTAGAAAATTTTTCAGTATCAATGGTGGCCGAGGTAATGATCAGCTTAAGATCGTCCCGTCGAACGAGCAGCATTTGTAAAATGCCCAGGATAAAGTCGATGTTCAGACTGCGCTCATGGGCCTCGTCGACAATAATCGTATCGTAGGCATTCAGATAACGGTCGGTCTGTGTTTCGGCCAGCAGGATGCCGTCGGTCATAATTTTCAAATAGGCCTTTTTCGAGGTGCGGTCCTGGAATCGAATTTTGTAACCGACACCATCACCTAAGTCCTGTTCGAATTCCTCGGCGATCCGGCGCGCGACTGTCATGGCGGCAATCCGGCGGGGCTGGGTATGCCCGATGACGCCGGAAATACCCTGCCCGGCGGCCAGGCAGTATTTGGGCAGCTGCGTGGTTTTTCCGGAGCCGGTTTCACCCGATACGATAACGACCGGATGTTGTTTAATGGCCTTGATGATATCCGTCTTCTTGGCCGTTATCGGCAGTGAATCGATATCGCTGAATGACGGCACGTTCTTCAAACGCTGGATTCGCATGCGCCGGGATGCCTTAAGGCGCCGTTGGAGACGATCCAGCCGGCTGCGCAACCTGTCCGCCGGCAGTGCCCTGGCCTTTTTGCCTTGCAGGCGTCCCAGCTCCCGCAAGGCAAACCCGCGATCGGCGACCATCACCTCGGGCAAAAGCGACCTGATGTGCTTTATATTTTTGTCAAGATGCTTCAATTCAACCGCCAATGGAATTTGAATTTAAGTTAATCCTGTAATTCCACAATGGTTGTTGTGAACAATCGTTGAGCCACTAATTATCATGAATTATTGCAAAAAATAAATACAAATATACATATGAATTCTGCCGATTGTATATCACGACCTTTTGGCAAGATTCGAATGGGTGGATACGAGAATATCTAAGTTTAAACCATATTGCAGATATCAACCTCTGGATAATAAAAACCCTGCCGGGATCATCGGGGCTGATTTTAGTATTGTGCGCTAGTTTTTTATACGTCACGAGAGGAAAAGAAGCTGAATTTGCGGTTCATATTCAGAAAAAAACCGACGAAAGATGTCTGCGAAATCCCCGGAAATATACTGGAGGTTATCCGGGATGTGCCCGCATTGTATCAAAATTATATTCATATTTGTTTCAATCTCAATTCCATATGCTTCCAAATTCTTTGGATATGATGTACATATCACGAATCACAGAATGAGTTAAATCAAATCAGAATCTTCATCATTCGCAGGAGGTCCACAATGAAAAGCTACCGCAAAGAGCTCTGGTTTGAGGTGCCGACCCGCAGGGCGTTTATCAACATCACCCCGCAGGTTGAACAGTGCTTACAGGAGAGTGGGATACAGCAAGGTTTGGTACTCGTTAACGCGATGCATATAACAGCATCCGTATTTATAAACGACGATGAGTCCGGCCTGCATCATGATTACGACGTCTGGCTGGAAAAGCTGGCCCCGCATGCACCGGTATCCCAGTACCGGCACAATGTCGGCGAGGACAACGCCGATGCCCACATGAAGCGCCAGATCATGGGGCGCGAGGTGGTGGTGGCCGTTACCGACGGGAAGCTGGATTTTGGTACCTGGGAGCGGATTTTTTACGGTGAGTTTGACGGTCGCCGCCGCAAACGCGCCCTGGTCAAAATTATCGGTGAATAAAAATTAGGTTGAGCCGGTCTCCGATCAGCCCTTTAGGCGGTCACAAAAATAAAATCAGATATGCTTCCTTGCTTAACAGGCTCAACAGGCCAACCTGAATGAGTATTCACCTCCTTTTGTGAAAGCTTACAGCTTGAATGCGGACTTTATTGGATTTATAGTGGTTGTCAAAAAAACGTTCCGATTGCGGAGCGGTTTTTTGATACAACACTTATGCCGCCATCCTTTTTTCGGAACATTTTTATGACAAGCGGTATAATATGTACTGAAGATTGCTAAAAAAAATTTCATCCGCAAAAACCGATTGCATAAAAGTACGGAAGGAGAAACCATTATGACAAACGCCATCAGAATATATGAAACCGGAGGGCCGGAGGTGATGCGCTGGGAGGCCGATGACCCCGGCCAACCGGCAACCGGAGAAGCCCTGGTGCGGCACGAGGCCGTGGGCCTGAATTTTATCGACGTCTATCACCGGAGCGGTATCTATCCGTTACCCGCTCTGCCGGCGGTGTTGGGAATGGAGGGTGCGGGTATCGTGGAGGCCGTCGGCGAAGGCGTAACGGAAGTTGCCGTGGGGGATCGCGTGGCCTATGCCGGCATGCCGCCGGGAGCGTACGCCGAGGTTCGACGGATGCCGGCTGATCGTCTGGTTCAGTTGCCGGATGCCATATCCCATGAGCAGGGAGCGGCCATGATGCTGCAGGGCATGACCGCCCGCTATCTGTTGCGGGGCTGTTATGATGTCAAGGCCGGTGACACCATTTTAATTCATGCGGCGGCCGGCGGAGTCGGATTAATTGTCTGTCAGTGGGCCCGGCACCTGGGCGCCACGGTCATCGGCACGGTCGGATCCCGGGAAAAAGCCAATCTGGCCGGTGCCCATGGCTGCCAGCATCCAATTCTATACAATCAGGAGGATTTTGCCGAACGCACCCGCGAGATCACCGAGGGAAAAGGGGTGGATGTGGTT
>JASFGN010000355.1:0-4470 GCA_050123735.1 Desulfobacterales bacterium
TCCAGCACAATTTTATTCGCATCCGCTTCAGTTTCCGCCAAAAAAACATCAAAGTCGTTGGCTTCAAGGGCCGCCTTTACCTCTGCCAGCCGGATTTGCCAAAAGTTGTCGATCGGTTTGTCCATTCATTCCTCCAATATCAAAAATTCGTCAATTCATCTTAACAATTCATTTGAAACTGTTTTTTTAACATGCGGGCTACTTCTATGAAAGTGACTAAAGTGAACTAAATTATCAAGTGCCTAAAGTTGAGGAGTCGCCAGGCTCCATCATTTAAAATAAAAATCGACAGAATTCCTCAACTTTAGTCACTTTAGATCACTTCTAACTATAGCTCACTGCTTTAATGCATTTTTGAGATATGTTCTATATGATTTTGACAACCACTAAAGTAACATCGTCCGTCTTTGCCAGCGGATGACAACAGCGGTCGAGCGCTTGGATGACCGCCTGAATGATATCTTTGGCCGGCCGATCCGCGTGCCGCCGGATGATGTCCTTAAAACGCTCCTTGCCGAACATGTCGCCTGCGGGGCTTTGCGCCTCCCAGATCCCGTCGGTCCCCATCATGATGATCTGGCCCGGGCGAATGTTTTTATCAAATTTTTGATAAGCAGACTTATCAGATACGCCCAGTGGCAACGCATTGCCGGTCAGTTCTTCAAACCGGTCGCTTGCACGGTCGTATATCATGGCCGGGTCATGACCGGCATTTACCCAGTGAATGACCTGATGGTCGCGGTCGATCTCGCAGATGAACAGCGTCATAAAGCGCCCGGAGTCTTCGACATCCCGCGTCAGTTGACGGTTCACGTCGGATACCACCTGATCCAGTTCACCCGATCTCGAGGTGCGCTGGCGCAGAAAGGCCCGCGCGGTGGTCATCAGCAATGCCGACGGGATGCCGTGATCGGCGACATCGCCCACCACCACACAGATCTTTTTGTCTTCTTTTTCCCCGGTCATCAGATAGTCGTAATAATCTCCTCCGGTTTCTTCACAATAGATGCTGGTGCCCGCAATATCCAGGCCGTCCACCCGGGGGTCCTGAGCGGGAAGCAGGTTCTGCTGGACCTCCATGGCGATATCCAAAGATTGTTGCAACCGTTCGCGCTCCTTGAGCCCTTCGGTCATTTCATTGATGGCATCACCGGTATAGCCGATCTCATCGTTTGTGGTAACCTTTACCTTCTTGTCGTAACGGCCGTTTCTGACGCTTTGCAACGTTTGAATGATCTCAGCAAATGGTAAGGTTAGATTTCGGCTGACCAGCAATGTCAGACATAATCCGGCGATGATGAAAATGAAAGCATTAATGAATATAGCAGATCGTAAAATATTCAGCTGGGTTGCCGGATCGTTTTCAGTGGCGGTGATCCGGTAAAAGATATGCAGGATCGAAAAAAGAGGTATCAAATTGCAGGCGAAAAGAAAAGCGACCAGCCGGGTTCGTATTCTGATACGCAAGGTTTTGGGGATACGCGATAATTCGCCTTGCGGGAAAAAATAGGGTGCCAGGCGTTTTTGCAGCACATGCTCGAGCAAAAAGAATGCCAGGGTAACCGTAATAAAGCCGGTACTCAAGCCCACGAACAAAGATCGATGAATCCAATAGGAACCGACATCCAATATCCACCACATACAAGAATAGACAAGGGCCGACAGCAGCCACATACTCAAATCCAGACCAATCAAAACATAGGGTTCATTCAAAACTTTGCGGCGGGCCGCTTCCTCCAATTGTCGCGAAACGGATTTATGGGCAAACTTCGCCGTTAAATATTTTCGAATGGGTCGCTCATAGCGCAGCGTCATCGCCCAGACAAAGACAAAGGCAGCCGGCGTAAACAGTAAATCAATTACTTCGACCACCGGGTTTTGCCAGATGTACTCAGGCGGGTCGGGTTCGGCCCGAAACATCAGCACCTGGAAAAAAGAGACCGCAATTAAATTGGCCAGCACGTTGGCCAACAGCATTTCATTTTTCAGGTGAAAGCGTTTAAATTTTGTCATCGTGGTCGCTCCTGCCGTCAAGGATGCAATCTTGAATGGTCAGCTTATTTTCTGTCGGCTTTGATCCGGCACTCGGCAAATGAAACAGATGGGATAGACCCTGCAATAACTATAGTGAAGGCTCAAAATAAATTGGAACTACACCAATATCAAGAAGAAATCAAACCGGACGACAAAACCGACGGTCATTTTGAGCCTTTAAACTGCACCAGCGGTGTGTTATTGTGCTTTAGAACTTAGTTTGCAACCCTTCGATGGAACACGGTGATACTCAATGGGTAATAGAATAAAAAAATATAAGGATGTTGATCATGTGGCTGCCGCGCTGGCGGCCGCCGACTACATTTGTTCGAAAACGATTGCCACGGTTGTCTTTTTGGCTCAGGCCACCCTCAAACCGGTGCTGGTGGAAGGCCCCGCCGGGGTGGGCAAAACCGAACTGTCCAAGGCGGTTGCCCGCAGCCTGGGACGCGAGCTGATTCGATTGCAGTGTTACGAAGGGCTGGATGAAACCAAAGCGCTCTATGAATGGGAGTATGCCAAGCAGCTGCTCTATACGCAAATGGTCAAAGAAAAAATCGATGATGTGGTTTCCGGCGCCCGCAGTTTGACCGAAGCGGTGGATCACATTGCCGAACAGGAGGATGCCTTTTTCTCCGAACGGTTTATCCAACCGCGTCCGCTGCTGAAGGCGATTTCATCCCCACAGCCGGTTGTCCTGCTGGTGGATGAGGTCGATAAATCCGATCCTGAATTCGAGGCCTTCCTGTTGGAAGTCTTAAGTGATTTTCAGGTATCGATTCCAGAGCTGGGCACCCGCACGGCCCGCAATATTCCCTTTGTATTTTTAACCTCCAATGATTCGCGCGATATGAGCGACGCCCTGAAGCGGCGCTGCATCCATCTGTACATCGATTATCCGGATCGCGATCTGGAGATGAAAATCGTCCAGCTCAAAATTCCCGGAATCAAAACGACACTGGCCGGCCGGCTGATCGATGCCATCCATAAAATCCGGGATCTGGACCTCAAAAAGAAACCCTGTGTTTCGGAAACCCTGGATTGGGCCCAATCGCTGCTGGCACTTCAAATCGAAGACCTGAGTCCGGAAGTGGTCAGGGATACCCTGAATGTGATTCTCAAATATCAGGCCGATGTGGATCAGGTTCGGGCCAAGCTCGAAAACATTATAAATTAAGAGATTATTGCCGCTAACAAGGCAACTCCATCAAGTGGACTTCCTTTATTAATACTTTGGAGTGTTGGAGAACTGGGGTGCTGGAGTAATGGCTAAAAACCGTTGATTATATTACAATACTCCATCACTCCATTACTCCAGGGCCCAATGCCAAAGGCATGTGTGCACATGGTCGAACTGGTTTTAAAATTCGTTGGTATCGCCCGCAGTGCCGGTTTGCGGATAGCCACCTCAGAGGTACTCGATTGTCTCAATCAAATGCAGCTGGTCGATATCGCCGCAGAGCCTCAATTTGCAGCGGTCTTGCGTGCCAATTTCGCAAAAAGCCGGCGCGAGCAGCGACATTTCGACCGTCTTTATCAGATGTTCTTTCATGAGTTGCGCCGGGATGCCTCGATTGTCAACTCCGAACCGCTGGCACAACAGGTCCAGGATATTCTGCAAGCGCTGGCACCGACAGAAGAAGACCATCCGAACATGAAAACGGTGCTGGACTTCTTAGACGGCAACCCGCTGCCATATTTCGAGCAGCTCCAGCAGATCGGCTTCGGACCCGATGATCAAATCCGCGGACCGGGAGCCAACCTGGGCGCGGTGACGCAGCGTCTGGAAATCATGCTGGCGCTCAATGCGGTAGCGGAGGCCCTGGAGCAATTTTTGGCCGATCACCGCGATCAAATGAACTGGGAAATGCGTCGCGACCTAAAAGCGCTTTTTAAAAGCCGATTGGATAGTGTGCGCCGCTTATTAACCCAGGAACGTCAGGTAAATGCGGACGGCGCTGATAAGAACCTTACCTATCGACAGCGGCTGGACCATCTGGGTGAAATCCACTTTGCATCGCTGACCCAGAAAGAAGTTGCGGACATGCGCGAGGTGATCGAACAACTGGTGCGGAAGCTTAAGGATACCATCGGTCGGCGTTATGCACAGCAAAACCGGGGTCTGCTGGACATCAAAAAGACATTGCGGCGGGCCGCCGGCTATCAGGGAATCCCAATGCAATTGGTTTATCGCAATCGGCCCCTGCGGAAAAGCAAAATTGTGGCCCTGTGCGATGTCTCCGGGTCCGTATGGTCGGCGGCGCGGTTCATGTTAAACATGCTCTATTCCTTGCAGGAATGCTTTACCCGGGTGCACAGTTTCGTATTTGTGGCCGGTCTGGACGAGGTTACCCATGTTTTTGAAGATTTTGAAATCAACCAGGCCATTGAAAAAATTTTGAAGGAGGCCGATATCGAGTACAATGCGGCGACGGA
>JASFGN010000356.1:0-4464 GCA_050123735.1 Desulfobacterales bacterium
TGGGATTATTTTCAAGCTTCATAATAAATAGATATTAATATCGAAAATTAATCTGTCAATAAAATTCTAATATTTTTTATTGCATTACTATAAATATGTATTATTATGAAGTAATGAATTGGGCGTTGATCCCGAATTTTGCGGGCGGTGGTGATCAATGAAACGCAAAGAGGATTGGCGTGGATGAACTACATATCTTTACCGCATGGCCGCCAGCCGGTCAGGGCGACGATTTAAGTCATAATATATTAAAAACCACTTAAGTTTAAGGAGGCATGTATCATGAGTAAAATAATTGGAATAGACTTGGGAACGACCAACTCCTGTGTCGCCATTATGGATGGTGGCGACGCAAAAATTATAACCAACCCCGAAGGCGGTCGCACCACGCCCTCAATGGTGGCTGTTTCCGACAAAGGGGAACGTTTGGTCGGCCAGATCGCCAAAAGACAGGCGATCACCAATCCAGAAAACACTGTTTTTGGGGTCAAACGTCTGATCGGCCGCAGGTATGATTCCGCCGAAGTGCAAAAAGACATCAAGGTGCTGCCGTACAAGATTGAAAAGGCAGCCAACGGTGATGTAAGGATCAACTTGCGCGGCAAACAATACAGTCCTGCAGAAATCTCATCCTTTATTCTGTCCAACATTAAAAAGGCGGCTGAAGCGTATCTGGGTGAGAAGGTTACCGATGCGGTCATAACCGTACCGGCCTACTTTAGCGACAGTCAACGCCAGGCTACAAAAGATGCCGGCAAAATAGCCGGGCTCAATGTGTTACGTATTATCAATGAGCCGACCGCAGCATCTTTGGCCTATGGTCTGGATAAAAAAACCGATGAAAAAATTGCGGTGTTCGACCTGGGTGGCGGCACCTTCGACGTGTCCATTCTTGAAATCGGTGACGGTGTTTTTGAAGTTAAAGCCACCAATGGAGACACCCATTTAGGTGGCGAAGATTTCGATCTCAGAATCATCGATTATCTGGCCGATGAATTTAAAAAGGATCAGGGCATCGATCTGAGAAGTGACAAAATGGCTCTACAGCGTCTAAAGGAAGCCGCTGAAAAAGCTAAAATTGAGCTGTCAGCTTCGGTCGAAACCGACGTCAACCTTCCGTTTATCACGGCTGACGCCAACGGCCCCAAGCACCTGAATATTAAGGTCACCCGCGCCAGACTGGAACGTCTGGTCGCTGACCTGCTGGACAAACTGGAGCAACCGTGCCGTACGGCATTAAAAGATGCAGGCCTGTCAGCGGCAGATATCGATTCGGTTATCCTGGTCGGCGGAATGACCCGGATGCCTGCCGTTCAGGAGCGCGTTGCCAGAATTTTTGGCAAGGAGCCGAGCAAAGGCGTTAATCCGGACGAGGTGGTCGCCATGGGAGCCGCCATTCAGGGCGCTGTCTTAAAAGGCGATGTCTCCGATGTGTTGTTGCTGGATGTTACGCCGCTTTCCCTGGGCATTGAAACCCTGGGTGGCGTGATGACCCGGTTGATTGAAAAAAATACAACCATACCGGCCAGGAAAAGCGAAACCTTTACCACCGCCGAAGACAACCAGCCGGCTGTATCGGTTCACGTGCTTCAGGGTGAACGCGAAATGGCCTCGGACAACAAAACGCTGGGGCGCTTCGAGCTAACCGGTATTGCGCCTGCACCTCGCGGAACACCCCAGATTGAAGTGTCTTTCGATATTGATGCCAACGGGATTGTAGAGGTATCTGCCAAAGATATGGCCACCGGTAAGCAGCAGTCGATTAAAATAACCCATTCTTCGGGATTATCCCCGGAAGAAATTGATCGACTGGTCAAGGATGCCGAGCTTCATGCCGATGAGGATCGCCGCAAAAAAGAACTGGCCGGCGCCCGCAATTCAGCAGATTCACTGATATACGCCACGGAAAAAACCCTGAAGGACCTGGGCGATAAGGTGGACCGTGGCCTGAAAGCGGAAGTCGAACAGGCGATCAGCAGCCTCAAGAGTGAGATGGAAGGTGAAAACAGCGCCGAGATAAAGCGACTGACCGAAACGTTGAACCAGGTGTCCCACAAACTGGCCGCTTCTGCCTACCAGCAGGCCTCACCCGGCGGATATTCGCAGGACACGCATTCAGCAGGTGCTCCCAATTCGGCCGGCGATTCGTCAGCGGAAGTCGACGATGAAGGGGTGGTGGATGCTGAGTATGAAGAAGTCAATTAGTTTCCATCCGGAAATATTTATTATCGGAAAAGCATTCGTTTAAAAACAAAAGAGGGCGGTGTTTCTGAAAGGAGCGCCGCCTTCTTATTTTAAAAAATTCTTTATTTCGTTCATAAATCCGGCTATGAATAGCTGAATAGCGTTATTCAGCTAAAAGCGCACAGGAACGCCGCGGTTTTACATTCGAGTGCTCTCCGTGGTTAAAAACAAATTCAAAATACATAATGAAAAAAGTATTTAAGATAGTCGGTATTGCCATCCTGTTGGTTGTGGTCGTCGGGGGATTTTATTTTTATGTAGGGTTGCCCGATGTGAGCGAATTAAAAGTCAAAAACCCCAGATCGACGGCCTTGATGGTCCAGCGTTACAGAGAGGCGAAGAAAGCCGATGCCACCTTCCGTATCCGTCAGAAGTGGATTGAATTGAAAGCGATACCCAAACTGTTGCAGGAAACGGTGAGAATTACCGAGGATGCCAGCTTTTACCAGCACAAGGGCATCGACTTTGCTGAACTAAAAGCGGCCATAAAAAAGAACTGGCAAAAAGGAGAATATGCCCGGGGCGCCAGCACCATTACCCAGCAACTGGCCAAAAACCTGTATCTTTCCACTGACAAAAGCATTATCCGCAAAATCGAGGAGCTATTGATCACCCTGAGACTGGAAAAAGACCTTTCCAAAGACCGCATTTTCGAACTTTATCTGAACGTGATCGAATGGGGACCGGGGATATTCGGGGTGGAGATGGCCGCCGAGCATTATTTTAACAAGCCCGTTGGCCAGTTAACGCTGGAAGAGATTGTCCGGCTGGTGGCCGTCATTCCGCAACCGTTAAAAATAAATCCAACCGAAAATAGCGACTGGCTGAAATGGAAAGCCCGCTGGATTCTGGATGCCCTCAGACGCTACGCCTATATTGACAAGAGCCAATATCAAACCATCTACGACCGCTTTCAATAAAACCACCTTGCCAACCCACGCCTTTTAAGGTTTTATTAAGTTAACCAGAGACCCACCTGTCACCCATAGATAGGCGTCAGGTGTCAGTCGCCTGGATCAGAGGTTCAACGTTCAAAGGTTCAAGGCTTAAATAACACCAGAAATAAATCATAAGATTGCTGATAACATGGAACAATAGCCCGAAACGGACCCTTTCACGTCTGAAAATTCTTAACCCAGAACCCAGAACTTTTGAACCCTGAACCCGGGAACTGAAACCTGAAGACATGCATTTACTTTTTGCCAAAATTATGTAATGCACAAACAATCACCCTGGCTGATTGCCATATGATTTATTGTGTATAATGTTATTCGTAATGAAACGTGTCTTTGGTGTTCGTAATCTAAAAAAGGCAGGCTAAAATGGCAAAAAAGAATAAAGGCGCAGCGTTTGACGAATTAAGCATACCATTGCCCTCATCAGCCGACCTGAGGGGAAGACAATCGGTGCGGGCAACGTTTAAGTTATCACCGCGGGCGATCGATGTGCTCAGCATTGTCGCCACGCATCTGGGGATCAAACAAAAATCCCTGTTTGATCACCTGATCGAGGATGCTCAATCGTTGAGCATGATCGCCAATGAAATCGAATACGAGGCCTTTGGCACTCTGAATCGAATTCAAAAAACTTTTGTCGTCAGCCGTCGCACCCTCTCGAGCCTGGAAGAAACCTCACGCAAATTCAATACGCCGCGGGACGCACTGGTGGAGTATTCCATCCAGCGATTATTGCCGGTCATTGTCAGAGAGCGTGAACGGCACCGCAGACGCAAAGCTATTTTAAAGGAGATCAACGCCCATCTATCCCATGGAATGAAAATACTGCAAAAAGCCCAAGTACAACTGGGTGAAGAAGACCCCGTTTTTACACGGTTTGAAGCCGCGATGCATTCATTGGTCAATGCCCAGAACCACATCGAACATTATGTGGAGAAAGGAAGTGTTATCGAGGATTTTTAAAAAAGCATTTCAATCGCCCGCCGGCCTGTTGGACTTCGGTGACATATAATTCACCTGCGCAAGATGGAATATATTTTTTTTATGGCCATAAATGCGCCCCTAAAAATGCTTATTTGACAACAGGGTTATTGAACGGGTTGGACCGGTTTGCCAGAAAATAAAATTCGGCATTTTACCTTTCTTAACGGGCTTAACCGGCTCAACGAACAAACCTATTTTGGCGCCAGCATCAGCACGCCTTCATCCGTATTCAAATCCATTCGAAAGCGTCGTAAATAATTGAGGCCCAGCAGCCCCACAT
>JASFGN010000357.1:0-4459 GCA_050123735.1 Desulfobacterales bacterium
CCTTACCTGACGATGAATTACGCGTACGAGGCCACCATTGCCCGGGAATGCGGCAAATTTGCCAATAATGGAAGTTTGTATCGCAGCAAAAAGCCGATCTATTGGTGCTTTACCTGCCAGACCGCGCTGGCTGAGGCCGAAATCGAATATCAGGATGAGTCGGCCCCGTCAATTTTCGTCAAATTTGCCCTGCGCGATGATCTCAGCTCTGATTATCCGGCATTGGCCGGCAAATCTGTTTATGTCATCATCTGGACAACAACACCCTGGACACTGCCGGCCAACCTGGGCATCGCCTTGCATCCGGAGTTTGAATATGTTGCTGTTGATGTCGGTCATGATACTGTTTTTATCCTGGCACGTGAGTTGATGGAATATTGTATGCAAACCTTTGGTATCCAGGATTATACTGTTCTCACCGACGTTGATCCCCGCGTGCTTGAACGCAAACGCTGTCGTCATCCGATGGTCGAGCGCGATTCGATTCTCATCCTGGGCGATCATGTCACCCTGGAAGCCGGCACCGGTTGCGTTCATACGGCTCCAGGCCACGGCCGCGAGGACTATGAAGTCGGACTCAAATACGGCCTGGATGTTTACTCGCCAGTAGATGATAACGGCTGTTTTACCGATGACGTTGCCTTTTTCAAAGGTCAATTTGTTTTTGATGCCAATAATCATATCAACAAAAAGCTCGAGGAAATCGGAGCGCTGGTGGCTGAGGGTCAAATCGAGCATAACTATCCACACTGCTGGCGTTGCAAGGAACCGGTTATTTTCCGGGCCACACCCCAGTGGTTTATTTCGATGGACAAAACCGGCCTGCGTCAAAATTCGCTGGCGGCCATCGACACGGTGACCTGGATTCCGCACTGGGGCCGCGAACGTATCTACGGCATGATCGAAAACCGTCCGGATTGGTGTGTGTCCAGACAAAGGGCCTGGGGGGTCCCCATTGCGGTATTTTACTGCAAAGACTGTGATGCCATCCTGCTGGATGAACGGGTCATGGGCAAAGTCTACTCTGAATTTGAGCAGCACGGCGCCGACGTCTGGTTTGAAAAAGACATCTCCGATTTTCTCAGCGATGATGTTGCCTGTGCAGCCTGCGGGGGGAAATCATTTGTCAAGGAAAATGACATTCTGGACGTATGGTTTGACTCGGGCGTCAGCCACGCGGCGGTGCTCGAGCCGAGAGCTGATTTGCACTGGCCGGCGGATTTATATCTGGAGGGCAGCGATCAGCATCGTGGTTGGTTCCACAGTTCATTGCTGACCGCTGTGGGTATCCGCAAACAGGCACCTTACAAAGCCGTGTTAACCCACGGATTTGTTGTGGATGCCGAGGGTCGTAAAATGTCTAAATCGCTGGGAAATGTGGTTGCCCCCAGTGAGGTCATCGACAAATATGGCGCTGAAATCTTGCGGCTGTGGGTGTCGGCAACCGATTACCGCGAAGATATCCGTATTTCTGAGAATATTTTAAAACAACTCAGTGATGCCTATCGGCGCATCCGAAACACCTGTCGGTTCATGCTGGGCAACCTGTTTGATTTCGATCCAGCGGCCGATCGGGTTTCCTATGAGGCCATGCCCGAGTTGGACCGATATGCCCTGCACAAGTTGCAGTCCATTATCGAAAAAACACTCAAAGCCTACGAGCGGTATGAATATCATTCCATTTATCATGCGCTGCATAATTATTGCACGCTTGACCTCTCGGCTTTTTATCTGGATATTCTCAAAGATCGGTTGTATACCTCGCCGCCCAAATCTCAGGCGCGCAAAAGCGCGCAGACGGTTATGTATGATCTGCTGGACACACTGGTTCGGCTGATGGCACCGCTGCTGCCGTTTACGGCTGAAGAAATCTGGGCGCACATGCCCGAATACAGCGATAAACCATGGAGTGTTCACCTCACCCTTTTACCTGAAGCAAATCCCCGCTGGAAAGACGAGTCCCTGGCTGATAAATGGGGTATGCTCTTGAAAGTGCGGGCCGAGACGACCAAGGCTCTGGAAGAGGCGCGGGCAAAGAAACACGTCGGGCACCCCCTTGATGCAACCGTTATTCTGTCTGTAAAAGATGACTTATATGGCGCCCTTGAACCGTATGCAGATGACCTCAGATTTATTTTTATCGTTTCAAACGTTTCTTTGCTCAAAGATCAAAATCTGGACGACAGTTTTGTCAGTGAAAATGTCGAGGGCCTGGCCATCAAGATTGAGACCGCACCCGGTAAAAAATGCGAACGCTGCTGGGTTTACGAAACCTCAGTAGGTTCGGACAGTAACCGACCGACGATATGTGCACGTTGCCAAAAATCATTGGATGAGATGTCTTAAAGGGTTCAGGGTTCAAGGTTCCGGGTTCAGGTTTGCGCGTTCCGTGTTACGTATTCCAGATTTCGGGTAGCCAGTAGTCAGCGACCAGCAGTCGGAAGCAAAGGTTCTGTAACATTTGAACCTTTGAACCCTGAACCTCTGAACCTTTGATAAAAAGATATGCTAAAAAACAAATACGCCAGGTTGGCTGTGATCGCCGGCGCAATCATCTTGCTGGATCAAGTTTCCAAAGAAATCGTCCTGCGGTCCATACCCTTAAACACAACCATCCCGGTTGTTGATGGTTTTTTTAGCCTTTCGCATATTCATAACCCGGGAGGTGCTTTCGGGCTGATGGCGAATTTTAGCCCGGTGGTGCGAAGCATTATTTTTCTGTTCATATCATCTTTGGCTGTCGGCTTAATATTTTATTTTTACAAAAAGACACCGGCACATTATGCTTGGTTGTCGGCGGCATTTGCGATGATATTCGGGGGTGCCATTGGCAACCTGATTGACCGAATTCGGTTCGGCATCGTGGTCGATTTCCTGGATTTTTATCTGGGCAACTTACATTGGCCGGCGTTCAATGTTGCCGACAGCGCTATCTCCATCGGTATCGGCATATTTTTATACCACCTTGTGTTTAAAAAGATGCCGGATTAAAAGCCGGCATTCGGTCGCCAGCGCTATGCCGCCGTCTGCTCGATGGCCGGTTCAAAATGGATTTATACCGCAACCAAGTGACAGCCCTTGTCAAATGCCTGAGATCAATCATCAATTGCTATCCAAACATCTAAAGGATGTAAGCGCTGATCCCGAGAAGCAGTTCGCGCCGGTGTATCTTCTTTTCGGCGAGGAGATGCTGGTCAAGACAGCGTATGGTGAACTTCTGGACGCACTGCTTCCTGAAGAAAGCCGGCAGGCAAACTACGATCCGATAGAAGGGGCTTCCGAAAATGTTTATGATGCGATTGAACGGGTCAACACGTTTTCGCTTCTGCCGGGCACCAAGGTCGTCGCCTTGCTGGAATCCGGGATATTTCATGCCAGCCAGGATAAGATGAGGCTGATCGAAAATTCAAAAAATGCCTATGATGGCGACAATAAAAGCAAGGCTGCTAAATACCTTTTAAGTCTGATGGGAAATTTAAACCTGTCTTTTGAAGATATCGATCCAGCCAACCGCCCTAAAACGCTTGCTTTTGCGGCTGATGCGATAAAAAGCGATGCCTGGATCGACGATCTTGTCGAATACTGCCGACAGAATCAACTGGAGATACCCGGAGCCTCCGACCATGCCGGCGCTTTAGCAAAAGCGATCAAAAAAGGGTTTCCGTCAAACAACCACTTGATTATCACGACTGAAATGGTCGACAAGCGCCTGGGTCTTTATGCGGCGCTTAGGGAAGAGGGGATCGTCGTCGACTGCCGGGTTCCCAGAGGAGACCGCCGGGCAGACCGGATGGCACAGGAAGATGTATTGCGGGAAAAAATGACTGAAATCCTGGCACCGGTTAGCAAAACAATGGATAACAGTGCCTATGCAGCCTTGCTGGATATGACGGGCTTTGATTTGAGGACTTTTTGCAGTAATCTCGAAAAATTAGTCGACTATGTCGGGCAACGCGACGCGATTACGGTAAAAGATGTGACCGCGGTTTTAAAGCGCACCAAGCAGGACCCTATTTACGAGCTGACCAATGCCATCGCAGACCGTCAGGTCTCAAAGGCCCTTTTTTTTATGCGTTCACTTCTGGCTGCTGGATTTCATCCTTTGCAGATTCTGGCTGCCGTCGTTAATCAGATCAGAAGATTGATCCTGGCCAAGGATTATACCAGCAGCCCGCAGGCCAAAGGCTGGCATGCCGGTATTTCCTACACTGTTTTTCAAAAAAATATAATGCCTTCCGTTCTGGAATACGATCAATCATTGCGGCAGACGATTGAAAAATGGGAGCAGATCGGATGTGGGGGCGCAGATGCCGCTACGGATGCTGCGCGCGGCAAAGAAAAGAAAAAAAAGAAGATTCAAACCGATTTAATCCTTGCCAGAAATCCTAAAAATGGATATCCGGTTTTCCAGCTGTTGAAAAAATCAGCGCATTATACAAAAAGTGAGCTCATAGCGGCT
>JASFGN010000358.1:0-4458 GCA_050123735.1 Desulfobacterales bacterium
GGCAGCCATGTTTATGCCTGATTGTCGTTTCGGTCTTAAATTAAGTTGATAGAAATGGCTACAAAGGCTTAGGTTTTGCTTGAGGGCAAGGCGCGAGACGCTTCGAAAGCGGAGCGTACACGGTAGTACGCGAGTATTTCGAAGCGTCTCGCAACACAGCCTTCGAGCAAAAGATGAGTCTTTGTAGCCATTTCTAATCGCCGAGATAGGCTTTGAGCACCTCCGGATGCTGTTGCACCTCCTCCGGGGTGCCCTCGGTGATGATACTGCCAAAGTTGATCGCCAGGATGCGGTCGGAGATATCCATCACCATGGTCATATCATGTTCGATCAACAAAATGGTGATGCCCAGTTCATCCTGGATGTCTTTGACCCAGAAAATCATATCCTGCTTTTCTTCGGCATTCATGCCGGCACAGGGCTCATCCAGCAACAGCAATTCCGGCTCCAGCGCCAGGGCCCGCCCCAGTTCAATTTGTTTCTGGATGCCGTAAGGCAGACCTCCGACCAGCTGATTGCGGGCCGCCTGCAGATCCAGAAAATCAATGATTTCTTCGACCTTGCGCCGGTGTTTTATTTCTTCTCTGCCGGCAAAAGAGCGCTTGCCCCACATGGCGATGCCTCTGAAAAGCCCGGTTCGCATGTGCAAATGCCGGCCGAGCATGATGTTTTCCATGGTGTTCATATGGCTGAAAAGCTCGATGTTTTGAAAGGTGCGGGCAATGCCCAGACGGGCAACGTGATCCGGCTTTAGACCGCCGATGGGTTGGTCCTTGAATCGAATGGTGCCCTCATCGGGCTTGTAAATGCCATTGACGCAGTTGAACAGGGTGGTCTTGCCGGCCCCGTTGGGACCGATGATGGCATAAATTTCTCCGCGGTTGACCGCAAAAGAAATATTTTCCAGGGCTGTAAGGCCGCCGAAGGATATCGCCAGGTTTTGAACTTCAAAAAAAGCCATAACGAGGGTCACATCAAACCATTCAGAAGATAGCGCCGGCAGAGCTTGGCATCCGGGCCGCTATGCCGACACCGATCTTCTGAAATCCGAGGGGTGATATTCATTTGCAAGGAGCCCGGAAGGATCAGATCCTCCGAGCTCCGGAGCTTCCAACAATTCCAATCCGGGTTCACTAGGGATACTGAATCTTGGTCCAGTCGCTCATTCGCTTGGCCTGGCCGCCCTCCAGGCATTGAATCATAAAGACTTCTCTCATTCCGCCTCGGGACTCGTAGCCCTTATTGGGATTAAAGATGTCATAACTGATCTCACCACCGATTCCCTTAAACCCTTTTATGGACTCCATGGCCGTTATAAACTTCTCGCGGGTCAGATCGCGCCCGGCCCTTTTGAGCCCTTCCACCATCGGCTCGACAAACAGAATACCCGCATAATAAAACAGCCCCCACCTTTCGCCTTTGGCGGCAAATTTTTCATGGGCATCCTTTTTATACTTTTGCATCAGCGGCAAATCGGAATCCGGCAATTCTCCGAAAGTGGTCGCGATGACCCCCTTGAAGAGGCCTTTGCTGATATGCATCATCAACGGAAAATCCGAGCAGGTGCTGACGGTCATAAATTGCGGGGCAAACTGCATGGCGGCACTGGTGCCGACAATTCTGACCGCATGACCGGGTACAACCCACAACAAGACCATGTCGGCTTCGGCCTGGCGCAGCTTCATGACGTGCGGCTTCATGTCCTGATCTTTGAGCTCCACCGGCACTTCGGCCACCAGTTGCATGCCGTGCGCAGTCAGCTCTTTGCGCGCAGCAGCCAGTCCGTTTTTACCGTAGTCATCGTTCAGGTAAGCAATCGCTACGCGCTTAAAACCCATTTTCTCGACCCCGTATCGCACCAGGGCCTTGGCCTCGATGTAATATAACGGATAAACGGCAAACAGGTATCGATTCGGCGGATCGATCCAGTGCGAAGATCCTGTGGCCGGCCCCACCCAGGGGATCTTGCGCGAGGTGATATATTCCCGCACGGCCAGGCCGGGCGTTGTGCCCACGCCGCAGGCCCAGGCGAAAATGCCGATGGACTCCTGCAGCTCTTTGACACCCGCCATTGTCTTGGCCGGGTTGTAGGCATCGTCAAACATATGATAGACGATTTTACGGCCATGGATGCCGCCTTCGGCGTTGATCATTTTGAAATAAGCATCTGTTCCGCGCGCCACAGAACCCCAGGGTGCCGCCGGGCCGGTCTGGGGACCCCACTGTCCGATGTGAATTTCGGTATCTGTTACACCCTCCTCGGCCATAGCATTGGACGTCAAACCAAAGACCATGGCCACCATTGCCGCTAGAACCCAAAAGCCTGTCTTTTTCATTCCGTCACTCCTTTTTGGTTTAGTGTTTAATGTTTGGTGTTTCGTGTTTCGTGTTTGGTGTTTGGTGCTGGGTTGATCAGACTTTTTTGACGTAATGACGGGCAAACAGCCCGCTCGGTTTAATGCACAGCACCAGCACGATGATGGCAAAAGCCACCGCCGATTTAAATTCAATCGACACATAGCCGCCGAATAAATTTTCAATGATGCCCAGCAGATAAGCCGCCACAACAGCGCCGGGCAAAGAGGTCATCCCGCCCATGACCGCAGCGGCAAAACCTTTGAGCAGCGGATCCCACATCATATACGGCTGCATGGTCGCGGGTGCGATCAGCAAACCGGCCACGCACCCCACAAACGAAGAAATCCCCCAGGTGATCATCATGATGCGATGGGTGCGAATGCCCATTATACGGGCGGCGATGTTATTTTGCTGGGTCGCTTTCATCGCCACTCCCAGTTTTGAATGGCGCAGAAAAACGAACAGAACCACCATGATGATCAACGCCACGAGCAGGGTCAACATTTCAAGCCGGCTGATAAATACTTCCCCGATCGCAAAGCTTTCCCAGGGCGATATGGGGAAGGGCATGCTTTTGGGGTCTGCGCCAAATTTCCAGGAAACCAGCCCCAGCAGGATCATTTCGATACCGATGGTAATAACGATCAACCCCAGAATATTGGGCTCTTTGGCACGACGCAGGATGCTGTACTCCAGGAAGAATCCCAGCAAAATGGAAAACACCAATGCCGCCGGAAAGGCCAGGTGATAGGGCCAACCATACTGGTCCAGCAGCATAAAGGCAAAAAAGGATGAAATCAAAGCCATTTCACCCTGGGCAAAGTTGGGCACCTCCGAGGTCTTGTAAACAATGACCATGGCAATGCCCATCAGGGCGTAGGTGCTGCCCACCGCAATCCCGCTGACAATCATCTGTAAAAAGTCTAACATCAATTCCTCTTGGCAACAGAAAACAGAGGACAGAAGTCAGAGGTCAGAATGAGAGCTTTACTTCCGGTTTTTGCAATCTGTCCTCTGTCGTCTGACATCTGTCCTCTGAACTCTGAATTAGAACGGCCATGTCTTCCAGTATTTCTTGGTCCGGATCCAGATCCCGAATATCCCCAGCGGCTCAAACAACATAATCAAAACCAGGATCAGGCCGAAAACAATGTACTGGATGTTGGAAATGCCGGTAATTGAAAAATAGCTCTGTGACAACGCTTCCAGCCATTGACCCACATAGGGGATGCTCAGAATATTGCGCAGCTGAAGATCCATCCAGCTGAGCAGGCAGGCACCGGCAATAGAGCCCATGATGGAGCCCAGGCCGCCGACAATCACCATGGCCAGAAACATGATCGACATCAAAAGAGTGAATATTTCCGGTTCAATGAAACGCAGAACAAAAGCGTACAGGCCGCCGGCAATACCGGCATAAAATGCGCTCACCGCAAAGGCCAGGGTTTTGTACATCACCAGATTGACACCCATGGTCTCAGCCGCAATATCGGCATCGCGGATGGCAATGAAAGCCCGGCCCACACGGGTTTTGACGATATTACGGGCGGCAACGGTCAACAGGACCGTGAGGGTTATCAGCAGATAGTAAAAATCGATATCGGTGTCCAGATGCCAGGGGCCGATCGTCAGTTCCGGGGCATGCAACCCCTGCCGACCGCCAAAAAATTCGATCCGGCCGATAACCTGGGTAACGGTCAACCCGAAACCCAGGGTGGCGATGGCCAGGTAGGGGCCTTCCAGCCGCAGGGCCGGTAAACCCAGCAAGAATCCGAAAAGAGCCGCCACCAGGGCCGAAAAGGGCAGCGCAACAATAAACGGAAAATGGGCCTCGCTCATCAAAACAACGGTGCCATAGGCGCCGATGGCAAAAAATCCGGCATGACCGAGGGAAATCTGGCCGGTATAGCCTACCAGCAGATTGAGGCCGATCACCACGATCACATTGATGGCGATATAATTGGCCACATAGACATAATAGTTTTTAAACAGAAACGGAAACAGGGCCAGAAAAATAATGAATGCACAAAACCAGAAGACAATCACACCGGAGGTAAACAGCTGCACGTCTTCATAATAGTGCCTTTTCATATCCATGGC
>JASFGN010000359.1:0-4431 GCA_050123735.1 Desulfobacterales bacterium
TCCAGTGCCTGAAACATTTCCTGAGAAACAATGGTCTTCCATTGCCGATCGTTGCCCACCGCGATGTAAACGAAACCGTTTTGGGTTTGATATACCGATACCGGTGCAAAAAATTCGTGGGTATTTCCGCGGCGGGAAATATTTTTCCCGAAACTGCCGGTCAGGGTAATCGGCACGGTGAGCCACGAAACAGAGGATTCAAACATGGCCATGTTGATACAGCTGCCCTCTCCGGTAAGCTGACGCTGGTAAAGCGCTTTCATCAACAAGCCATAGGCGTGCTCGCTGGTGCCCATATCCGGCAAAGGGATACCCACGACCTGGGGGGAACCATCGGCCTCACCGGTCAATTCCATCAGTCCTGATCGGGCCTGCAAAATCGGGTCGTATGCAGCTTCATTGCTGTCAGGGCCGAAACCGGTCACACCCAGCCAGATGATGTCCGGTTTCATGGATTTAAGACTGTCATAATCGATCCCCAGTTTGCGGTAATTTTTCGGCAGCTGATTGGTCGCAAAAATATCCACGTCGAGCTCTTTGATCAAAGAAACAAAAATCTTCTGACCTTCTTCTTCGGCGAGATTCAAGGTCAATGCTTTTTTACCGGCATTGATGCACAAAAAATAGGCATTCATGCGCTCCTCATTGAGAACATTTTCGCCGATGAAACGGTTTGGATCCCCGTAGACCGGGTGTTCCAGGCGAATGACATTCATGCCGTCATGGGCCAAGCGATACGTGAGATAGGGTAAAACCGTTGCCTGCTCAAGAGAAAGTACGGTAAGGTCATTGAAAGAAGCCATGGTCTTCTCCATCAACAGCTAAGTTGGGGTCAGTATTTGGGAGGCCGATTGTATCGGCACCGCCGGAGATATAAGGTGTGGATTCAACAGGTTTTTGTATACGGTATACAAAGAACAAATGTCAAGAAATGTTTTGTGCCCTTCTGCGATTTTTAGGGAGCCCAAAGGTTGACTTAAGTCGCTGAAAAGCCTAAACAAGCTAAAATGATGCAGAAAAAAAGATGGAAACACCCTGCTTTAATTGCAGATCGCTTTGCCTTCAATGGCCTCCTTTTGCTTTTTATCCCATTCATCCTGTTTTCAGGTTTGCGCCCGGCTGCATGGGCTGGCGACGTCAACGTCGGCGATAAAGTGACTATTGTTACCCCGGGAATTGAGGCCCGGCTTTGCCCGCAACCCGCTTGCGGGCCGGATCAACACATAACCCGCATACCGGAAGGAACCGTTTTGACGGTAAAGGGCACGGATGTTTTTGCCATCGGCACCTTCAACGTAAAATGGTTTGAAGTTGTTTACGAAAACCAGCATGGTTGGATTAGTATTTACGATACAGATAAAGCTAATAAATAATATCAATAAGATAAATCAGAAAACGGATAACTTGGTTTTTTTTACTTTTTAACAAAAAATAAAAACTCGCCTTCACCTTCCAGCCGACCGAACAGCGGCGTTTGCATCTGGCGGGAGGCATTTGAGACCGTGGGCCGCAGATAAGCTCCCAACTCAGTGCCCGTAACCACGTTGTCCTTATCGATGTCGGCCTCCCCTTCGATGGCTTTTAAAAAATATGAGGTGAAAAGCCCGTGGCCTTCTTTTTCCTGGACCTGCTCGCCCTGGCCACCGGCGGTGATAATCTGAACCACTCGCATTGCTGATACTTTGCGCAGGTAATCGCTGATGCCCGGCCAGACCCCGGTAGAGCGGTTGAGCCCCAGGCCGGAATAGCAGCAATCCATCACGTAAAAAATGTGCTTGGCCGCAATCCGGCTGGATAGGCTTCGAATCTGCTCCATAGAAATGGCGTTTGAGGCATAACTATCTGATTCGGCATCCACCGGAATGATGTAGCCTTTTTTACCGCCACCGGGCATATCCTCCGTTTGGCCGTGTCCGGCAAAGTAAAACAGAACCCGATCATTGCGGTCCACTTTTTCAGGAAGCCGGTGAAAAAGTTCGGTCAGGATCCGGCGCTGAGTGGCTTCTTTGTCCATAATCAGGGTAATGTCTTCAAAACCGGTTTTTTGGAGGGTATTTTTGACGGCGTTGGCATCAGCGACCGCAAATTCCAGTCCCGGCCATTTTTCATAATGATTGATGCCGATAACAACGGCAAAAGATTTGCCGTAAAGTGCTTGCCGCTGGGTGGCAGAATCGACCCGGGTCAGGGGGGGCAGGACATATTTTTCACCCTCGATATCAATTGCAATATGCGCGCGGTTGCCCAGCGAATCGGCGGCTTCCACCCGTATCGTATTGATTCCCAGCCGGATGGGGATGTCTTTGAGGAAGTTTCCATATTCATCCAGGGATGTCTCCAGCTGATTGATTCTTACCCAGGCCACCCCGCTTTTATCGGTGGCAGTTCCGCGCACGGTCAAGTTTTCATAGGTTTTAACTACTTTTACGCCCCTTTGTGTTGAGGGTTCGTATAAAATTATCTTGGGCCCATCGCTGTCACCGGCTTTTTCAATTTTTTTTCTTAATTTTAGCGCCTTGGGATAATCTTCCCGGATAATCAGGGATGTGTTGATGTTACGGTTGGCTTCGTCCAGATCGCCCTTTTGAAACTGCAAACTGGCCAGCAAATAATACAATTTATGATTTTTGGAGCCCAATGCGGCCGCCTTGGTGAAATATGCGATGGCGGTGTCATGCTGATTTTCCTTGCGGAATAAGTTTCCCACCAGTTCATAGGGACGGATGTATCCCGGGCATAAATCGATGGCTTGCTGGTAATATTGGCGGGTCCGATCTTTATCGGGCTCCAGACGGCCTTTCCAGAATATATGTATGGCTTTATCGCAACCGCCGGACAAATCACTGGTATCAGAAGCCTGGGCGGAGCTCCCGGCTAACTGGAAGAAGAACAAGAAAACAGGTATGAGAAATACATGCTTCATTATTTTGTCCTCAATGGTCTTCTCGTTTTGGGTGTGGGATCTTTCTTAAGTATCGAATCCTGGAGGTGCGCTCTCCTAAAAAGGTTTAGGCGCTTGGCTATAAATTCAGATTTCTTCTTCAATTATTGCATGGGCAGCATTTATTTTTAAGCTATCAAATGTTGCTGATATCGAATAATTTGCCCGAATGGTGGTTCTATTTGCGAAAAAGTTCCGCACCTGAAAACCGATCAACATGTCTTTATCTGTTAGGCGAAAGGTATTCATCCGGGTCCACTCAGGCGATCCGGCGCTTTTATATAACGTGCTAATGGCTTTGCCGATTCTAAGCAAGCGAAACGAACCATTGAAATTTTCTGTCTTTCGAAAGCTGCCTTTTTTCCGTTTACCATTTGCAACACAATTGCTGGAGATATATCCTTGGCTCGATCCTTCTTTCATCGACAGGCCGATCCCTGCAAAGCTTATTTTTCCTTTCTTTAGGCTTTTTTCGAAAACCCCGATATTGAACGCCTGATCCATACCTGAGATGCCTTTGATAAAATCCATCTGGCAATTCAACTGGATATCGAAATCTCCGCTTAACGAATACCTGGAAGAAAGTCCCCCTTTGCTGAAACTACCGGTTTGGGTCTGAATAATCAGCCTACCGTTCTCGAAAAGCAAATTGGCCTGCTTGAAATTTTTTACCTGCTCTTCTTGGTACAGATATCCGGCCCGGTCCCAGAGATCTTCACGCATCTTGTCGAAAGAATCGCTGTAATATGCGAGTTCGCTTTGCGGCAGACTGTTTTCGATCTGCAATGGTGTCTTATCCGTAGCGCATGATAACAGCGCACCCAAAATAGCAAGTAGAAGAAAACCTGGGATGAAATCGGGTCTGGTATTTCTCATGGCTCAATCCTTCTGACCGGATGAATAGACGCGTGACAATTAATCGAACACCGCGCGTGTTGAGCACTTTCTAAACACACAGCGAGTAAGTATCACATGCGGACGGTAGGTGCCCCTCTTCATCGTCCATTAAACGGCAGTAGACCTCGATTTTTGCACTGAGGATAGCTGCGGGCTTACGCCTAAAACCTTCATCTGCCATAGGGCACCTCCGATGTTAAGGTTTCAAACAATAGCACTCAGTATCTGGATGATACAGGAAAATGCAGTGTCGGATGAGCAGCAGGAAATGGCTCAGCAATTACAGTTCAGCTTCAGGTCAGCTGGAGCGGAACATCTGATATCCATAAGCAAATGGGGGGATTTAGTCAATCATTATTGAGGGTTTCGACCCTTGCTGATACCATATGAAAACCAATTATCAACCCAATGCATATATAACTAGAATAATTGGAAAAAATTACACCCAAAACAACTTGTGATTTCAAAAAATATCACAAATTAACCCAAACTTTGGGTATATAGATGGTATCTATCGTTGGTCAGATTTTGTCAGAGCGCAAATTTTAATATGCAAAGTCAAATTTCAGCTTTTACAGATAAATATCTGCCTG
>JASFGN010000360.1:0-4417 GCA_050123735.1 Desulfobacterales bacterium
TATCATAGCCGATTCCGATCCGCATCACATCTTCCTTCCGCTAAGTAGTCAAATAATCAATGATAACCTTATTTTAACAGCATATTTAATATCATAAAGCCGATTGTAAAGAAACCCGATTTATAGCGATTGTCAAAAAAGCGTTGCGTTTACGGAAGGTTTTTTTGCTACAATCGCTCTACCGCCATCTGTATCGTTCGGAACATACTTATGACAAGCGGTATATTTTTTTATTGTACTTGACCATGGCCGTTTGGGAAGGTTATCCATTGGCAAGCTGGTTTCAATTTCGATTACCCATGAAATCTGATAAGATTTCCAAGCGATAAGATTTTTTGAGCGAAATCTGTGGAGACGGACAATGGATGCAAAACAATTGATGGTAGCTATTCGAAAAGGAGTCCAAAAGGGCATCAACGAAGCCGAAGCGAAAACGCTCTTACAGGAATTTGACGTTCCGGTTGTTCCCGAAGCAATAGCAGCAGATACAGCCCAAGCTGTTCGTGATGCCGAAGCAATCGGCTATCCGGTCGTCGTCAAAGGCCTGGGTCGCACCTTGCTGCATAAAACCGAAAGCGGATTGGTGCAGCTGAATCTATCGGATCAACACGCGGTCGAAAAAGCAGTGGAGGCCATGAAAAAATCGGGCGGTGATCAGCTGGAGGGGTTTGTCGTTCAGCCGCAAATTCAAGGCAAAAGAGAACTGGTGGCCGGATTGTTTCGGGACCCCCAATTTGGTGCGGTTGTGATGTTTGGCATCGGCGGGATATTTACCGAAGCGCTCGCAGATGTTACCTTCCGCCTGGCGCCGATCACCGAAACCGATGCCCTTGAAATGCTGACCGAAATACGGGCCGCGGCGTTGTTGGGTCCCTATCGCGGCGAGGAAGCGGTCAATCGGCGGCACATCATCAAGACCCTTATGGGGCTGTCGCGTATCGCGGTGGCGCTTCCCCAAATTTCCGATATTGATATCAATCCCCTGCTGGCATCCCCGGATGGCAGTCTCCGGGCCGTAGACGCGTTGATGGTCTTAGAAAGCAAGACTGAAAAACAACGGCCACTGCCGCCACCTGTTTCACCGGACGCCATTGGTGCCATCTTTTATCCCAAATCCATCGCTTTTGTGGGCGCCTCGGCCCAGATGGGCAAATGGGGCCACATGTTAATGGCCAACACGATCAGTGGCGGATATCAAGGCAACGTCTTTCTGGTCAATCCCGGTACGGACACCATTGCCGGGCGCAAAACCTACCCCAGCGTCTGCGATATAGCGGAACCGGTTGATCTGGCCGTGGTGACCATTCCTGCTGCCGGGGTGCTGGACCTTATCCCCCAGCTGGAACAAAAAGGCATCAAGAATATGTTGTTGATTTCCTCGGGCTTTGGCGAAACCGGCCGGGAAGGCAAAAAATTGGAAGCCAGGCTCGTTAAAGCCGCTCGCAAAGCAGGCATTTTAATCCTGGGGCCCAACACCATGGGTATCTGCAACCCGCATGTCAATTTCTACTGTACCGGGTTTCCGGCCAAACCCAGAGCCGGCTCGACAACCATGGTGTCGCAATCCGGCAATATGGGGGTGCAACTGCTGGCATTTGCCGAGCAGCAGGGCATCGGCATTCGAGGCTTCTGCGGTTCGGGTAATGAAGCCATGATGTGCATCGAAGATTATCTGGATGGGCTGGAAGTCGACACCCTAACCCGCACGGCGGTTTTATACGTGGAAAGTGTTAAAAACGGAAGGCGGTTTTTTGAAGGCGCACGGCGGGTGGGTCGTAAAAAGCCGATCGTGCTCCTCAAAGGTGGTGAAAGTCAGGCGGGCAAGCGCGCAGCCGCCAGCCACACCGGCGCCCTGACCACCGACAGGCGGGTATTTGATGCCGTCTGCCGCCAGGCCGGCATTGTTAAAGTCGATTTTCCCATGGAATTGCTCGATCTGGGAGCGGCCTTTTCATCACTGCCTCTGCCCAAAGGCAATCGAGCGGCCATCATGACCCTGGGAGGCGGCTGGGGGGTGGTAACTGCCGATCTGTGCGCTCGTTTTGGTCTCGATGTGATCGAGCTTTCCCCGGATATTATTGAAGCCATCGACCATATTCTGCCGCCCTACTGGAGCCGCTCCAATCCCATTGATCTGGTGGGTGAACGGGATCCAGCTATTCCCCGGGCGGTGCTTGAGTTACTGCTGAAATGGGACGGTTGCGACGCCGTGATTAACCTGGGAATAGTCGGACGCCGGCAGGTGCTCAAAAGCCATGGGGCGTCCGTACTAAAGGCTGATCCAACGTATTCAGCTGAATTTGTCAAACAGATTCACACAGCATTTAAAAAATTTGAAAAGGATTATATTGCCCAGATCATTGATTTAATGGAAACCTACCATAAGCCTGTGTTCGGGGTCAGCATGCTGCCGGACGAAAAACACCAGACGGTCTATCCGCGCAAAAAGCAAAAATTCAAAGGCGTGTTTTTCCCGACACCGGAGCGGGCGGTGGGTGCTTTTGCAAAGATGGTGGAGTATCAGAAATTTTTAAGTCGTGATGCTCGCAAGTGAAAGAAATGCTCACGTTAAACTGCTTATAAAAAAATTTAAATAATAATTATCGTTAATTATATTATTATTAATAAAGTTGAACTTTATATAAAATTTTGTCTTGTGCCAATAACCTGAAAATGATATGAATGCGCTTTTTTCTTGTATTCATAAATTTGAACCCTTTGAACATGAACATTGCTTGCGTGCCCAACATGAATCCAGTTGCCAAAAAACCCAACTATCAATTCGATTTTGACATCGGCACCCTCATCAAGAGCCCCTGCCTGAATTGCCCTTACAGGTCCCTATTCCCTGGATGCATGCAATCCTGCCGCCTGCTGGATGTTATTCAAACGGCTCTGGCAGAATCCATATCCTGCACCCGCCGATTGTAATTTTTTTCATAGTTTTAAAAGCTGTTTACGAAATCGTTGTACTCATCGCGTGCTTCTGATGCACGTTCCATTACGCATTCAATATGGTCTTGAACATCGTCCAAATACCCGCTGATGCAGATTCGATAATTTTCTATTTGGATTTTTACAAGCGCTATTTCATCTTCGCTGCAGTCTTTGCTGAAAACACAAGATGGCAGTTCTGGCTTTGCACAAGAATGAGAAGGATACATTGTCGGTGAATTTTCTTGCAAGCAAAGACCAAAAGCGGATGTGGCAACAAAAAATACGGATAAAAATAAAATCACTTTCGACATGAGTTTCTCACCGTTTCTGTTTTCTGTCCTCTGTTATCTGACCTCTGTCTTCACACTCCCCATAGCGCATCCCGTAAACCCGAGGTTCGCTGGATGTTGCGGGTCAGCGCGCTGCGCAGAATTTCAGGTGCGCTCCAGATGGTAAGTTTCCGGCGAGCCCGGGTCAGCGCCGTATAGACCAGTTCACGGGTTAAAATAGGTACGTCTTTGTTGGGCAGGATCAATACCACATTGTCAAATTCAGACCCCTGGCTTTTGTGGACTGTCATGGCATAAACGGTCTCATGCTCCGGAAGTTGCTGGGGCAGGAAACGGCGAACACCACCGTCATGTGAGCGAAAATAAACAACCCATTCTCGAGCGTTCATACCTTCGGCTGTGAGCGTAATACCGATGTCGCCATTGAACAATCCCAGCGGGTAATGGTTGCGGGTAATCAATACGGGTCGACCGGCATACCAGGGATTTTCAGCAATGGGATCCGGACGAATCAAGTGATGGCGGCTTAGAATTTGCTGTGACAGCCGGTTGACAGACTGCACGCCCAGCGGCCCGATATTAAGGGCACATAGAATTTTAAAATGTTCCAAACGATCCAGCGCTTCAGACGGATCCCGGGTGCTCAGACAGGGTTGATAGGCGCTGACAATTTGCCCGGACAGGACTTCCATCATGTCGCTAACGGTTTTGAGCGGTTGCCAGGCAATCGATTTTTCAGATGGATCCGCGAGGATGTCAAGGGCTGTATCGGCATCGCCGCGGTTCACCGCCCGGCTCAGTGCGCCGATCCCCCTTTCATCTGCAAACCGATAGCCCTTGTGCAAGACCGCAATGGCATCCTGCAGGTTAGAATCCCGTTCAGCCGTCTGCACGCGGGTATCAATGTTTTCGCCGGTTATGTCCCGAATCTGATCTTTAAACCCACTTGAAAATCCGTGCATGACATCCCGGTCGCAGATATCTCCCAGAACCGATCCTGCTTCGACAGAGGCCAGTTGATCTTTATCTCCGACAAAAATCAACCGCGCTTTTTGAGGTACCGCATCCAGCAATTTGGCCATTAAGGCCAGATCAACCATGGATGCTTCATCCACTACGACCACATCGGCCATTAACGGGTTTTCTGTACCATGATGAAAATAGGGGGTGCCCCTGATGGGCTTGAGCAT
>JASFGN010000361.1:0-4416 GCA_050123735.1 Desulfobacterales bacterium
GGTTAAAGTCTTTTTCGCTGAACTCGATGAATGATCCTTCGACGCCGGCGGCAAAAGTGTATTCAAGCGACATCAGAAAAAGGACCTTTGCCCCATATCGGCCTGCCAGGTCCTCGACATGCGGCAGAATTCTTTCCGCCCGTTTGGAGCCATCCAACGGAACCAAAATTTTTTTATACATGGTATCTCTCCTTTTCTGTATAAATGGGGTTATTGTGATTTGAGTCAGCCAAATGGTTTCTTCACGAAAATAATAAGAGCAAAGCATGTGCCACTTTGAAAAAATTCGGATAGACAAGCGCCTATTAGGAAGGTTGTCAATCTGGAAGGTTGAGTATTTGGTATGAATATCAACTGCTTTGCGCACCGGGTGGATTTGTTGTAAACACTTTCAGCGAAGAACAAGTGAGAACGGATCATCTCTCTAAAATCAGAAAATTAAGTTCTTATTTTTACGTCAATCAGAACCGGCAGTTCTAGTTCACAGGGCATCCAAGACCGCTTTAGTGAACCCATGGCTTTATTTTACTTTCTAATCCACTTTAGCCAGGTGGGAATAACAGGCACATCAGACCATCGTGTAATTTTTCCGCGTCTTGATTCTTAAATGGCACAACTGTTGCTTTTGTTTATCAGGAGTTCAGCGCATGCCATTCTGCATAAAAAGAATCGATAACCATTGAAACAGATGCATGGCAATACACAGTTGTACCGCTTGTCATAATATATTCCGAGTCAACGACCTCCCGCACAGCGGGTGGCTTGGATTTTACCACCAAAGGCGGTAAAAGACAGGGGCACGCAGTGCCCCGATCGTTGCGGGTGAAACCGGGTGCAAAGCACCCGGTTTGGAAAACCCAATAAAAGGATGGCGGTATAAGTGTTGCAGGAAAAAAACGTTCCGCAATCGGAACGTTTTTTTGACAGCCACTGTAAAGGAGATGCGGATGAAAGCGTTCACGATCAGTCAATCGATTCTGGTGCTGCGCCGAAGAAAAATCGTTGGAATTTTGCGACTGACGGATGTCTTACTGTTAGCCGTTGATGACGCCTATGCCGGCGATCGCAGCAGTCTTAATAGATACCGCTGGGCCAGCAGATCAGAATTGACCATCCCTAATACTTTCCCGTCTTCGACGACCGGCATGGCTGAAATTTGGTTTTGTTCCAGATCGGTTACAATATCCAGAATACTATCTGCAGGATCAGCCGAAATCACTTTTTGGGTCATAATCTTTTCTACGCTATCTTCACAAACGCTTTCCGCGGTGGCTCGCGTAATGTCCCAGGTGGTGATGACACCCGCCAGCCTGTCATCCGGAGAAAGCACACCAACAATATTGCTCTGAGATTTGACAATCAGTGCGGCTGCCTCCGCCAGCTTGGCCTGGATGGCAACGGTGGGCATCGGTTCCATAATGTCTTTGGCCGTACGCTCTTTTTCTTTTACGGTCAGACGATTGAGACTGATGCGCTCTGCCGCCTGGCAGGGAAGAATTTCCGATTCAGAAGCGAGTACGTCGATCAACTCTGTCATGTTCCGTCGAATCGACTTTTCCCTAAATGTCAGACCCGATTCCAATCGGCGGGCGGAGAGTTCACTGAATTCGGCTGCATTCTCAGCAAGCCAGCGATCGATGGCCTTGCGTTTGCCCAGTATTTTGGGGGGAATCTGAAGTTCTGCGGGTGTTGGAATGAGGTGTTCCTGGGCTGCAAATATGACACCACCGGAGTTGACCAGGTAATCGCCGGCAATCATGATCCTTTTTTGGCGGTAAACTTCCTGTTCCATGCGGATTCGGGATGCCTTGCGATTCGGGTCCGGCGAGTAGGTGTTCGCACCTTCAATGATCAACGACCAGCTTCCCATGCGATCCACGCTCATCGAACAGGCTTCCGCAGGCAACACCCCCAGGTAATTAAAGATGGGGGCTGCCGGGATAAAACAAAAGGCCGATTCGCGCAGCAGGTTGTTGGCATCCGTCGAAAATTTGGTTGAGTGGCGATGACCGAGTGATGCGATTTCCTGATCGTAGTATTGACGGGTAACCAGGCCCTTTTGCTTAGAAATACGCAAAAGTTTGTCGATTGATAAGCCGGTCCTATCATAAAGGTAACCCTGCAGATCATTGACGCCGACAACTTTTGCCGCTGGAAATTTTTCAAGCAGAAGTCGCGCCGCATGCGCGCCGACAGCTCCGAATCCCTGAATGATAACGGTAAGTTCCTCAAAGTCAGGCATTTTTAATTGCGTGAACTGAGGCAGAACCGCTAAACGCGGCATAATTTCCAGCAGCCTTTCAAGCGCGGTAATCAGCCCGCCGGCGGCGGCCCCCAATTCATCGATGCGGTTGCCGCCCATGTCAGCGGGCTTGGACACTGCGCTGTCGATACCATTTTCGCTGGCAATTGTTTTCATGTCGGCATCATTGGTGCCGACATCAGGACCGGGCACATAAATTTCCCGGTAACGTCGAAGCAGACGTGCAAACCGTTTAACCAGCTCGCTGCGTTTCTCCGTTGGCATGTCAGGCTCAGCCACAATACCCGCCTTGCCACCACCGTAGGGCAGGTCAGCCGCCGCGTTTTTTAACGTCATGCCACGGGCCAGATTGTGGATGTCCGCCGGGGTGATGTCCGGCAGCATCCGGATGCCGCCCATAGACGGACTTCCCATTGCCAGATTATCAACCACCAGAAAGCCGCCGACTTCTAAAGTGCTGGCCTCGTCCCACATGCAAGCCACCAGTCGGGGGCCGACGCGGTCAGAATTGATGCCCATACGGGAAAGGAGATACTCATCCATATAGCCAAGTTCCAGAAAACAACGCCCATTTTCCCGCCGGGTTCGGTTTTTAACGGCGGCTTCGGGAATATAGGTTCGCATGAATGTTTCCATATTTTTGGGAATCATCGATTCTAATCTCCTTCTTCTTGGCAGCCCTTAGCGCTTATTATGCTGCTCTTCTAGATCTTTCACGGAGACGCCAGGGGCCTGCAAGTCGCCACCTGTCGTTAAATGGAACAGATACAAATCACTTCTAAAGATGAATCAGACGGTGATTGAAAACGATAAAGCAACAAATGTACCAATGATCTTAATTGCTTCTAACCTGTTGAATAAATATTCATTTATTGCTAAAAGCCAAATCGGCTTTTTCATGCTTGATCGGAACTTTGCGTTCGCATCGATGAGAATTTGCTTGATTTCCGCTTTCTAATGTATAATCAAGCGTGAACCTGGATCAGCAAATGAAGATAAAATCGATGGTCCCGGTCTGAAAGGCCTCAGAATGTCCCTAAAATACCTTAAGCTTAAATTTTGGTGGTTTGTTTTACTTATTTTTGGGGTCACTGTGGTTGATGCCGTTCCCTCACCATTGATGGCATCCTCACTTCAGGATCTCCTTAGAAACCGCATAGAGTCTGCGGGTGTGCCACTGAAACTGACAGTCGGTGACGAGTCTGTCTATGCAGCGGCTGCATTACCGGCCTTTTACGAACAACGGGCCTATCGGCCTGCCTGGACCCATGAAAAGGGGCTGTTGCCTCAAGCCAGATCCTTGCTCAGTGCCATTCAAAAGGCTGAGGAACAGGGACTGCGGCCAACTGACTATCATTTGAATAAAGTCGAAAACCTCTTACCCGAAACCCGCAAGATTTTTAAACTGCCTGACCCCAGGTTGCTCGTCGACATCGACCTCATGTTAACCGATGCTTTTTTAATTTATGGTTCCCATCTGGTTTCCGGCAGGATCAATCCTGAAAGTATCGACCCTCAATGGTTTGCCAGCCGTCGCGAGCTCGATCTGGTTCAAGTGCTTGAGGCGGCCCTGAGGTCCGCTGAAATCGAAAAGGAGCTATATTCACTGCTTCCGCTGCACCCCGACTATGAGAAGCTGCGCAAAGCACTGGCCCATTATCGCCAAATCACCGCAGACGGGGGTTGGCCTTCTGTTCCGATAGATCTCCGGATTCAGAAAGGCGATCATGGCGATCAAATTCCGATTTTAAGGCATCGTCTTGCAGTCGAAGGCTTTATTGAAGAAGCACCAACAGCTCTTGACACGCTATTTGATGACGAACTGGAACAGGCGCTAAAACAATTTCAGATCCAAAATGGGCTCGAACCGGATGGTGTTTTAGGCAAGCAGACAACCAGGGCTTTGAACATCACCGTTGAAGAGCGCAGCAGACAAATCACCGTCAATATGGAGCGCTGGCGCTGGCTGCCTCAGGATCTGGGCAGCCGTTATATCCTGGTTAACATCGCTGGTTTTTATTTAGACGTTATTGAAAATCAACAGCCGGTCATGGATATGCGCATCGTTGCAGGCAAACCGTATCGACGCACACCGGTATTTTCAGACAGGGTCACTTATTTGGTTATGCATCCCTACTGGGGGGTTCCCAAAT
>JASFGN010000362.1:0-4409 GCA_050123735.1 Desulfobacterales bacterium
CCGCTGTTTACCTGGGTGGCCAATTATGCCTATGATAAAAATCTGGATTTTACACCCTATCCGGACGCGGTACCGCGATTTTTTCTTTCCAAGTGGCAGTAGATCATCGAACCGGGGCGGGCGCTTAGGGGCCCGCCCCGTGCCGATCACGCGCAAAACGGAACAGGCTTATGCTGATCTATACCCTCAAGCGTCTTTTCCTGGCAGCACTGGTTGCCGTCACCGTTTCTTTCGTAACGTTTATGCTGTTGCGCTTCTCCGGCGATCCCGCCATTGCGCTGGCCGGTGCCGACGCCACCCCCGAGGAAATTGAGTTTGTGCGTGTCAAATATGGACTGGATCGGCCGATTGTCATCCAGTATGCCGATTGGGCCCGTAGAGCCTTCGAAGGCGATTTCGGCGTATCCCCTTATTTCAATCAACCCGTTCAGAACATCATCGGCGGCCGACTGGGCGTCACCATGACGCTGGGCGCCTGCGCCATGATCTTTGCCATCTGCCTGGCCGTTCCGTTGGGGGTTCTGGCCGCCATACGGCCCAATACCTGGATCGATCGCATCGCTCTGACCATATCGGTCATCGGCCAGGCCATGCCGTCATTTTTTTTCGGTTTAATCCTGATCATCGTCTTCGGTGTGATGCTGCGCATGCTGCCGATTTCCGGAAGTTCCAGCTGGAAGCATTTCATCTTACCGGCCATCGCGCTGGGCTATTACGCGACGCCGGCCATTATGCGCCTGACGCGCTCCGGCATGCTGGAAGTGCTCGCATCGGATTACATCCGCACGGCCCGCGCCAAGGGGTTGCGCGCCGGTTCGGTTCTGTTCAAACATGCCCTGCGCAACGCGATTATACCGGTGGTGTCATTGCTGGCGGTCCAATTCGGATTTATGCTGGGGGGCTCCCTGGTGATCGAAACGATTTTTGCGATTAACGGCGTCGGGTTTTTGGGCTATGAGTCCATCGCCCGGGCCGATTTGCCGATGGTCCAGGCCATCGTGCTGCTGGTGTCGATGTTTTATGTGGTGCTGACATTTTTTTCAGATCTTTTGAATGCATTTTTAGACCCGCGCATCCGGGTCAAATAGACGAATCATGAGCGAGCAGGCGATCCATCAAATTCAGGAAGTTGCTTTTCCGACGCCGGGCCAGCTGCTCAAACAAAGAACGCTGGCCCACCGGGGATTTATCATCGGCGCGAGCGTATTGTTGTTGATTTTGGCAGTGGCGATTCTGGCCCCGGTGTTGGCGCCTAACGATCCATATCACCAGGACCTTTCCCGCCGGATGATCAATCCCATCTGGCATCCGGACGGCTCCTGGGAACACCCGCTGGGAACCGACAATTTGGGTCGGGATTATCTCAGTCGCCTGATGTACGGTGCCCGTATCTCCCTGTTGATCGGGATTTCTGCCATGATCATCTCCGGCCTCATCGGCACCTCCCTGGGCGTGGTCGCCGGCTATTTCGGCGGTCGGGTCGATATGGTCGTCGGCTTTTTGATCACCACACGATTATCGATGCCGGTGGTACTGGTTGCCCTGGCGGTGGTTGCGCTGATCGGCGGATCTTTGAATGTCATCATCTGGGTGCTCGGTTTTCTGATCTGGGATCGGTTTGCGGTCGTTATGCGCGCCTCAACCCAGCAGCTGCGGTCTATCGACTATGTGAGCGCCGCCAAGGCCATCGGTTGCTCTACGCCGCGCATTCTGATGACCGAGATCATGCCCAACATCCTCAACAATTTGATTGTGGTCGCCACCCTTGAAATTGCTCACGCCATTCTGCTGGAGGCCGCTCTTTCTTTTCTGGGGATGGGGGTGCAGCCGCCGCTGCCATCCTGGGGGCTGATGATTTCAGAAGGCAAGGAATTTATGCTGTTTAGCCCCTGGATCATCACCATTCCGGGCGTGGTGCTCTCTCTGCTGGTGCTCTCGATCAATCTGATGGGCGATGGCATTCGAGATATCACGGCCCCGGAGGCCCGCTCATGAAAGAGCTGCTGGATGTCAGGAATCTGAATGTGGATATCCCGCTATCTGCGGGAGTGCTGCATGCGGTCAGAGACGTCAGTTTCTCCGTGGAGCAGGGCCACACAACCGCGCTGGTGGGTGAATCGGGCTGCGGCAAGTCGCTGACGGCGCTGGCGATCATGGATCTGCTGCCCAAACGCGCCCGGCGCACTGCGGATCAGCTGCAGCTCGCCGGCCAGGATTTAAGCGGTGCCGGTGAACGCCGAATGGCCGATATTCGCGGCAATCAGATGGCCATGATATTTCAGGAGCCCATGACATCCCTCAATCCCTGCTACACGATCGGCAACCAACTGACCGAGGCGCTTTTGCGGCATCGCAAAGTGCCACACAGCGAAGCCCGGGATCGGGCGGTTTTCTTACTGGAAAAAGCCGGCATAACCGCCGCCGCCAGCCGATTGAAACAATATCCCCATCAGCTCTCCGGCGGTTTGCGGCAGCGCGTCATGATTGCCATGGGGTTGATGTGCGCTCCGGCATTGATTATCGCAGACGAGCCCACCACGGCTCTGGATGTGACCATCCAGGCCCAAATCCTGGCTTTGCTGGCCTCGCTGCAAAAAGAGTTCGATATGGGAATGATTATGATCACTCATGATCTCGGTGTTGTCGCCCGCATCGCCAGCCGGGTGGAGGTCATGTACTGCGGTCAGGTCGTGGAAACCGGACCGGCCGTCGATGTATTCGAAAATCCGCTGCACCCCTATACGCAGGGACTGCTGGAGTGCATCCCCATCCCGGGCAAAACCCGACGGGGCGAGCATCTGGGCTCCATTGCCGGTATGGTCCCGACGCCGGTCGGCGCGTTAACCGGTTGCATGTTTCGCAATCGCTGTGCCTATGTTTTTGAGGAATGCGCCCATGTGAATGTCGACCTTCAAAAAATTTCAGGCGATGGTGCTTACCGGTGTTTATTGAGCCCTGAAATTTGCGCCCGAAACCGAAAACGGAGTCCATCGCATGAGTGAGGCCGTGCTGCAAACTGATAATTTGAGCAAAACCTACCTGGTCAGTGCCGGCCTTTTCAAAGGCAAACGATCCCTTAAAGCGGTCAACGGCGTCAATCTGACAGTGGAAAAGGGCGCTGTGTTGGGACTGGTGGGTGAGTCCGGCTGCGGCAAGAGTACGGTCGCCAAACTGATTTTGCGGCTGGAAGAGCCCACCGGCGGCCGGATAAGATTCGAGGGCCGGAATATTACCCGGATCGATCGCAAGTCGCTGGCCCGCCGCATCCAACCGGTGTTCCAGGATCCGTATGCCTCCCTGAACCCGCGCAAATCCATCAACTCCATTGTTTCACTGCCGCTCAGGGTCCATCGGGTCGGAGAACCCCAGAAGTGGAGCCGCAAAGTGGAAAAAATCATGGATATCGTGGGGTTGCCGCCGCGGTTAAGGCACAGTTACCCGAATCAGCTTTCCGGTGGCCAGCGGCAGCGAGTTGCCGTGGCCCGTGCGCTGATCATGCAACCGGAAGTTGTCATTTGCGATGAACCGACCTCAGCGCTGGATGTATCCGTTCAATCCCAGATCCTGAATTTGCTGATGGATCTGCAAACCGAATTCGGCCTGACCTATATTATCATCAGCCACGACCTGGCGGTGGTCGAACACCTGGCCTCTCGAGTGGCGGTCATGTACCTGGGCCGCATTGTTGAAGAAGCTGCCACGGATCAACTTTTCAAAAATCCCCGCCATCCCTATACTCAGGCGCTGCTCGCGTCGGTTCTGACACCGGAGCCCCGGCTGGGGCTGCCGGAAACACGCCTGGGCATTGCATACCCCAATCCGATTGATCCGCCGTCGGGATGCACCTTTCACCCGCGCTGCCCGCAGGCCACCGAACACTGCAAGCAAAATGCCCCGCAATCCATTATCGATAATGGACATTTTGTCGAATGTCACTTCCCCCAATCCAACCTATAGGTCATATAGCGATTGTCAAAAAAACGTTCCGTTTGCGGAAGGATTTTTTGCACCAAGCGCTTATGCCGCCATCCTTTTATTCGGATTATTCGGAACGTATTTATGACAAGCGCTATAAAAACCCACTCGCAAAGACGCTCTCTCTTAAAAGCAATCAATAAGTCTCCAATTTTGAAGGACGTATCAGGTCATAACCGCTTCATATTTTGATGGCGCGGTTTGATTTAAGTCAATTTAAACCTTTGCCACCATGTGGTATATATGCGCATCAATTGAAAATCAACCTGCATGCCTGTGCAATGATTTTCGCATTTCACACAGAATAAATCAGGAGGATCAAACATGAAAAAAGATAACCATTCCAATTTCCCAATGCAGCCAAGCAAGGTAACAGATTGGACGATTTGCGAATCGACCGCTCAGATGCTTGAAATGTCTCAGAAAGAAGGCGT
>JASFGN010000363.1:0-4405 GCA_050123735.1 Desulfobacterales bacterium
TCCTCATGCATGCCAATGGCATGGGGCTCGGGGTAAAGATAATGATTAACATATTTTTTCTCCATGCGCCATGCACCATGCGCCACGCGGGCAGTAGCTATGAAGTATATTGATATCGATAAAAAAGATGAGCTGCCGGGCCGACAAATCGGCGAGAAGGATACCTTCGCTTTTCGGTGCTATCCGGGAATCGGCTGCTTTAATCGCTGCTGCCGCAATTTAAATCTGTTCTTATATCCTTACGATGTCCTGCGCCTCAAAAAGTCTCTGGGGATTTCTTCGGATGAATTTTTGGAACGCCATGCGGATGCGGTGCTGTGCCCGGGAAATTTTTTTCCGGAAGTGCTGTTGCGGATGTCTGAAAACCCTGAAAAGACCTGTCCTTTTCTGACGGATTCCGGCTGTTCGGTGTATGCCGACCGTCCGGACACCTGCCGCTCCTTTCCGATCGAGCAGGGTGTGCAGTATGATGCCGACCGCAAAAAAGATACCCCCATCTATTTTTACAGGCCGCCGGAATTTTGCCTGGGGCAGCACGAAAACCGGCGGTGGAACATTGCCGGTTGGGCAAAGGACCAGGAGGCCCAGCTGTATCACCGCATGACCATCCGCTGGGCGCAGCTGAAACGGCTGTTTCAAAATGATCCCTGGGGGCCTGAAGGGCCGGAGGGCACCCGGGCCAAAATGGCCTTTATGGCCACATACAACCTCGACCGCTTCCGCGAATTCGTTTTCAACAGCAGCTTTTTGAAGCGCTACAAAGTCAAAACCGCCGTTTTGAAAAAGATCCAATCAGATGAAGCGGAGTTGCTTAAATTTGGTATGGACTGGGTGCAGCTGTTTCTGTGGAATATTAAAACCAAAAAGATCAGACCGCGCTAAACACTGCAAAGATCTGGCAACCCGTTGAAGCGGCGTGCCGAATTATTTGCAATGTCCCACATTGAATCTTTCGTTTCTCAATCTAAGATACAACTGGATCTGACAATACGCTAAGTTACAATTCGTTTGCAGTCTCACGAGGTTTTTAGGGCAGGCAAATTTTGGAGGACCTTGGAGTAACCTGCAATTTTGAAGCCTAAAAATATTTGGGGTTACCTGACGATATATGTATTAAACCGTGGTTATCTCTTCATAGCCGACATCCATCATTCAGGCATTTTTTATATTTCATTACGTAATCTACATCTGCAACTGTTCAAAGGATACTGCCTATAGAATGTCAGCCTCTTAAAACTTCCAATTAACGTTGAAGGCTAAAAAGAATAGATCATTGCGTTCATAATCTCCTCGGAGCAGATCATTTTTAATCTTGGCATCACCATAATCAGCGTACACAAACTGCCCCCCAAGGGATACATCTTCGCTCCATTGATATTGGACTCCGGTTGCATACCGAATTTGCCGATCAATAGGCATATCCGGTGTACGGTCTTTGGAATCCACCGGCGAAGTGTCATAGGCAAAACCGACCTGCAGCAGCCATTTTTCCACCGGGCGAAAATGGACGCCGGCGGCGAATTTGTAGGTATCTTCCCAGTTGCGGGGAATATTCTGAGAGCCCTGACCGGTCGAAATGTTGATGTTTTTAAAGGCGCTCCAATCTTCCCAGCCCACAGAACCAAGAAGCGCCCATTGATCGTTAAGCTCATGATAAATGGAAGCGCGAATAAATTGTGCGAGCGTAATTTTGGTGTCCGTTCCCGCATCCGCATTAACAGCACCGCCGCTTAATTTAACGTCACCGCTGAATTCTGGTTCGATTTCGGATTGATAGATGATTCCAAACCTTGTTTTCTCGGAAAGTTCAATTAGGGCACCCACGTCGTAGCCAAAGGCTATATCATCACCATCGATTTTAACTTCACCGGTGCCGTTCGGCGGCGGAGCCCTTAATTTCATTTCAAGGTTGGCATACATGATCTGCGGCCCTCCGCCGATCGAAAGCCAATCGGTTACACGGTAGGCAACGGTGGGGTTGAGGGTTATGGTTAACATTGTCACATCTGTATTCAGATAACGCCCGGTCCTTTAACAGCAGTCAACAGCATGCAGAATAGGACTAAAAGATAAATAATCCTCCATCTTCGTTTAATAAATTTAGTCATGCGGAGTAAGTTCCGCGCCCTTCGGCGTGACTTCGGATATACGATGGGGAAACTTCTGGATCATTTTCATATGTTCCCGCAGGGTGATCTGAATTGGCGTCACCGCGAATAACTCTGGGTAGAGTTGTCCATACTTCTCACCAGGGTCGCGCATCACGTTGTAAAAATCCATGCCTGGCAGCCCACCGTGGCCCTCCTTGATGTGGACTTTGAAATCCTCATAGCGAATCGCGCCAAGGACACCTCCGCTGTAATGGAACATCATGTTGCGCCGGCCATGGTCCTCGCCCAACAGGAGCAGCGCGGTCTGATCGATTCCGTCGGTGACCCGGTCGTTGGGTATCTTGTCCAACGCACCGCCGAGGCGAGCGGCCGTCGTGAACAGATCGGTGAGATGAAGGATGTCCACCGGATCCTGGTTGGGCGCGATCATGCCCGGCCACCATGCGATTGCCGGAACGCGCACGCCACCCTCCAGCACATCGCCTTTCCCGCCACGCAGCCAAGAGTAGCCAGAGTTCGGGTAGAACGCGTACATGGGGCCGTTATCGCTTATCCACACGACCAAAGTGTTCTCTGCGATGCCTTCGCTCGCCAAGGTGTCAAGTATTTGCTTGATATGCGCGTTGTGGGCCGCCATCTCGGAAGCCTGAGCATTGACCTTATCGACATGCTTATCGTTGTGATGAGCCTTCGATCCCTGCAGTTGCTGGGTGTAGGTTGCCCAATAGATGAAAAAGGGCTTGTCGGTCTTGGCGTTGTTTTTGATGTAAGCCGTGATTTGTTTGATCGACTCGGCCTCAAAGGCTTCCTGTCGATCGGGGCCGTTTTGAACTGCAGATGAACGCGGTTAATATCGGACGCACCTCCCTGGTGTTCAATCGATTCGGAACCGGCTGCAAGATTAAAGCAGGACTGGACGATATGATCGCTTTTGTTATCGGCGGTGAGAGGCCTTCAACGTTCGATTTGGATGGCGGATCGTTTGTGGTTTCTCCCCGGAAAGCCGCCCTGATAACTCCCGCAGGGCAGATGCAAATCCAACGCGATGAGAGTTCCGAAATCCTTGTTTTCCGAACTTCCTTTTCAGATTTATTGCATCATTTTGAGGAACTGACCGCCCGGCATCATCGGGGCTCTCTCATTTTCGACCACAGTATCGACCTGACGAATGGCCCCGGGGCCATGGTCAAACGGTTGCTGAATTACATGGTTCATGAGCTCGAACACAATGACCGGGTATTGAAAAACCCCAGTTTGCTTAAAAGCTACGATCATATGCTGCTGACCGCCTTGCTTTCTTTGCCGCACAACCAGAGGGAAAAGCTTTATGAAAATCACCGCTATCAGGTCGCGCCCGGCCTTGTCCACCACGCCGAAGAGTATATGCGAGCTCATTTAAAAGAGGCCATTTCCATTATCGACTTGCTGAGGATTTGCGGCTGCAGCCGAAGCGTGCTTTTTGCGGCTTTTCGCAACGCACGCGGTTACACACCGATGGAGTTTTTATCCGAACAGCGTCTGCAAAGTGCGCGGGAGAAGCTGCTTACAGGGCACCTGGAAGCTTCTGTTTCCTCAATCGCTTTGGATTGCGGTTTCATTCATCTTGGTCGATTTTCCCAGGTGTATAGGAGACGATTTGGCGAGCGTCCTTCAGACACGTTGCGTAAAGGGAAGGAGTGTTAAATTGAGCATTACTATCCTTCGTACTCCAGTGTCAATACTGTGGACTGCATAAGGCAATATAACGATCTTGAATGGCCTGAATGGTTTCTTTCGTGTCTGCTGTTTCAGTCGGCCGGATTTAGTTCTATGTAGTGTTTGATTTGCTAATCTAATTCGGATTCGGCTCCACATTTTTTTCAATAAAGCCTAAAATATCGTGCCCGATTCGTTGGTTGGGGTGTCGCATCACCATTTCATTTGCAATGCTTTTGGCTTCCTGCAATTTATTTCGCTTTAAATAAAAATCGGCCAACGCATAGAGATAATCTAAATTATCCGGCTCCAGCTCCTGTGCTTTGAGCAAAGATGTCTCTGCATCTGAATCCTGTTTGAGATGCTGCAACAATAATCCGAGATTATAGTGGATCCGTGCGCGCTTGGGCAAACCTTTGGCCGCCTGCTTTAAATAATTAGCCGCTTCCGCATACTTTTTTTCTTCCGCCAGCAGCAATCCAAGAGAGTATTGCACCTCGTACATTTCAGGATGGGAGGTGGCGACTTCACGAAGCAGAATCTCCGCTTTATCATTTTTACCTGTCTGGTTGTAGAGCATGGCAAGGTTGACTTTGGCC